>JACRBM010000061.1 GCA_016219275.1 Chloroflexota bacterium | reverse complement strand
TGGACGCGGATGGAAACGTGACTGTGCGCAAGCCATGCTCGCTGGGTTGAGTGAACTTCACAGCGGTCGTTTTGATAAGGCTTGGCAGAAAACCGTGCCCATTGTCATCTGAAGTCGCCGACACTTTTGCGGTATACTCCGGGAAAATGTTCTATTTGACAATTATGCGCGTACTTGATATATTCGTAATAGACTAACTAATGGCACTGTGGTAGCATCGTTCAGCGTGGAACGATTTGAATGACGTCTCGACAAGGCGTAGTATTCCTTGTGGCGAGGCGTTTTTTATTTTGCGATTTATCGCGCGCGCGACTGCGCGCGAGCGTCCGAAGCCGGACGAACAGAGACAAGATACACGCGTAATTCTGACGAGGGGATGACGTCGCGATTTTGTCCGCATCGAAAGGAGGCATGGAAACGCACAACGATTCTCAGACGCCAATCCACTATTCCAACACTTGTCAGTGAGGAGAACCATGTTCAAAATTAGAACCCTCGTCATTTTGGCAGGGATGGCAATGCTCATCGCGCTGCTCGCGTTGACATTGGTCTCTGCGCCCCCGGCGACATTCGCGCAGGGTCCCACCCCGGCGCCCGAGCCGATCAAAGCGACGGTGAAAATCGTCGCGGTGCCGGGCAATGCGGCTGGAGCGACCCCAATTACGACGACGATTCAATACATCACCGATACCGTCGTCGGCGCGGCGCGTTCTACCGTCGCACTTTACACGAATGGCTTGTCCAACGTGCCGATCAAAGTGCCGGTTCGCGTCGAATGCACATCGCCTGATCCCAAGAACGCCGGCAAGCCGGCATGGACTCTGCTCAAACCGGCAGACTCCAAAGCGACGCTCGTTTTCACCAACACCAAACAAACCGTGTTCACCCCGGACGTGGTTGGCGCATACATGGTCAACTGCAACCTGGGAACCGGTTTTGTGACAAACGGTGTCCAAATCCACGCCGGCACGTACATTGGCGTCACCGCGGGCAATTGCAAACAGTGCCACGCCAAGTACACCGAAGAGTGGGCGAAGACGAATCACGCGACGCTCTTCTCCCGCGAATTGGACAACAAGGTAGATGGTCCTCTCGGCGTCGCGCCTGGCGCTGCAGGTCTCATTACCCACTATTCGGAAACCTGCACGCGTTGCCATGCGACCGGCTGGTATCCCGGCGCGTTCGCTGGCGCGGGTGGCTACTGGGACGCGAAAGAAAAAGCCAAGTGGACTTTCCCAACCTGGAAACAGATTGACGAAGTCTTTACCAAAAAAGCGCCGAGCAACTGGGAAGCCGCGCCCGCCGAAGTCAAGAACATGGGCGTGATCGGTTGCGAAGTGTGCCACGGTCCCGCGAACGAGCACGTCAAGAATGGGGCTAAGGTGATGGACGCGTCGTTCGCGAACGGCGTGTGCGATCAATGCCACGGCGCGGCGGCGAACCACTCCAAGGGCTGGCAACTCGCCAACTCCAAGCACACGACCGGCACCTCGTTCGAAGAAATCAATGGTCCCGCGCGCCAAGATTGCGTGCGTTGTCACTCCGCAATCGCACTCGCTTCCTTCATCGCCAATCCCAAGAGTCCGGCATCATGGGAAAATGAAGAGAGCACGGTCACTTGCGTCGGTTGCCACGATCCGCACGATGAAAAGTACGCGTTCCAACTCCGTCTCGTCGGCAAACCGCTCGAATTTCCGTACGCGGATAAGGCAAAGGATGTCGGACTCTCGGCTCTCTGCGAGACCTGCCACAACAGCCGCCGCAATGGCGACGATTTCGCCGCCGGCAAGACCACAAGTTACCCGCACTATTCTGCCGCCGCCGAAATGCTGACCGACCTGGGTGGTGTGACGTACGGAGCAACAGTTCCGAATTCGCCACACGGCATGTTGGTTGGCAATGCGCCTGTGCCGTCCGGCAACACGACCGCTGGCTCTGCCAAGTTCAAATGGAGCAAGCCAGAAGACACCAAGGGCAACGTTCCAGGCGCGTGCGTCTACTGCCACATGTGGGACACGATCACCGTGATGACCGACACGCTCGCCTTTAAGGTTGGCGGACACTCGTTCAACGCAGTGACTCCCGATGGCAAGACCGCTTACGGCGCGTCCTGCAAGTCATGCCACGGCGACGTCAAATCTTTTGACATGAAAGCCAAAGGTGACTATGACGGCAATGGTCAAGTCGAAGGCGTGCAGACCGAAACCAAGGGCTTGCTCAATGCGCTCATGAAACAACTCGAAGCCAAAGGCGTGAAGAAGAGTACGAGCAGCCCGTATGCCACCTTCCCGGCGGACGCGGATCAGAAAGTAAAGAACGCGTGGTTCAACTTCCGCACCGTCTATGGCGCGATGTGGACTGCCGATGGCGGTCTCGGCAACGAAGGCAAGGCATCGGCGATGCACAACTTTAAGCGTACCTGCGCGCTGCTCCAACTCTCCTACAAAGACGTGACCGGCGCATTGCCGGCTGGCGCGGCAGACTGCACCAAATAGTTTGTAGATTCGCAAGCATCACACGCGCAATATCCCAACATCAAACTCACAACGCCCCCACATCGTCGGCGGGCTGGAGCGATCCAGCCCGCAATTTTTGTACGCAAAAACCAGGTTCCTCGGAGAAACCTGGTTTTTTCTGTTTACTTGACCTCGAACGTCGTCAACTCGAACGCGTCGTCCGCACTGCCGGGTACCGCAAGCCGATCCCCGGTATCGGTATCGTACCAGCCGATTCGCAAAACGTACTTGCCCGGCGGCAGATCGTTCGGCACATTCAACGCGAACGTATCGCGCACCATTTCGTTCGCCGACCAGCGCGTCGTCGGATAAACGCCGTTCATCGGCGCGTGGTCGTCTTGGGTAACCTTGTTTCCATCCGCGCGTTCGAGGTGCGCGAACGCGGTCAATTGTTGTGGAATCGAATGTTGCGCTTGCCAGACCAGAGTTAGTTTGAAATTTCCGGGTTGCAACATTTCCGGTTGCGCGCTCCACCCGACCAGAGAAATCGCGTCGCCGAAATTCTCCGATTGCAAACGCAATGGCGGCGCGGGCGTGTAGATGCGATACTTGCCAATCGTTTGCGTCAGCCCATAGTACCGGTCGAGCGCGGAGACAAATTCGCGCGTGAACCGGCGAAAGTAATCCACATCTTCGCGCGTGCCGTTTTCGAGAATCACGAACGGGAACGCGCCTGCGCGTAATCCATCCAACTCAAAGTGCTGATTCCATTTGCCCGCGCGCGCGAGCGAACTGTACTGAAACGTATAGTACGCGACTGGCTTGCCACTCGTCGCGAGTGCGCCCATGTCTTCGGAAATGATCGTACCGTTCGTTCGCGCGAGCAACGTCGCAAGTTCACGATTCGCCGGCAAATCGCGCGCGATCAAATCGGCAGCGATGCGCGGGTCGTGCCAGAACAGCGCGAGTTGAATCAAGAGCAGAATGGCGAATAGCGGATAGCGAATGGCGAATGGCAAATGGCGGATGGCGGATGGCAGATGGTTCAATCCGCTATCCGCCATAAGCAGCCCTCCGAAGACACACGCAATCACAATCGCCTCAAAAAAATAATTTTCCCACGCGCCCACGCGCCCCGATAGCGCGAGCGCGCCAAACGCGACGAGCGCGTACCATTCGAGGACGCCCCACTGCCGCGCGCGAACCCGCGCGATCCAACTCCACGCCGCGAGCAAAATCAAAACCGGAAACTTGAACGCAAAGTTTTTCAGTAATTCACCAAGTTGCTCCGGCAAGAACACCGTCGCGTTCGAGTCAATCAAGCCGGCAGTGAACCCGCCGCGCGTCGCGACATCCATCGCGAGATAAATCGCGATTCCGCTCGCGCCGAGCGCAATTGCGAACGCGATTGCTGCGCGTTTATCGCGCAGAAAGAGTGCGAGGAACGCGGCGACCGGCGCGGCGACGAGCGATTGCTTGGTGTAAAGCGCGAGAAGAAAACAAGAAATCAGTAAACAGTAATCAGTAAACAGTAGTTTGGTCTTGCGGTCGAATCGCCAAGCAAAGTAGACGCCGGCAAACGCGAACGCGAGTCCGATGAGGTCTACGCGGAAAAGTGAAATCCAATGAAAGATGTACGGCGCGCCAAGGAAGAAGCACGCGGCGAGTGATGCCGCGCGCGCGTCGCGCGTTTCGACGCGGACGATGCGAAAGATGAGCGCGGCGACGATGACCGCCGACGCGACATTGAGTAATCGCCCGCCGGCATAACCGTCGCCCAAAATCGGCATCAGCGCAGCGGCAAGCGCCATTGCGACCGGCGGATAGTTGGACGAGGCGTACGGAAACGCGTCGAGCGATTTATAGATCGAATGCCCGCGCGCGATTTCTTGCGCGAACCAGAGGACGATGCCTTCGCCATAATCGAGTTGGTACGGATACGCGAGTCCAACGAACGCGAACCAGACTGCAAACGCGACGTACATCGCGAGACCCAGCCCAACAAGGAACCACAAAAATCGAGCCACGGTTTTCATCGGCGCGTATCTTAGCAGAGGTCAACACACAGGTCAAACCGCTCGCCAATGCCAATCTTGCAAAGGTTTGGAACCTTCGTAAGGCTGGCATTGGCGATTTGGTTATCCATTCCGTTTCGGTTATAATGGGCGCACTCCGCACATTTGAGGTTATCCAGCATGAAGTTGTTCCGTTCACTGCTCGTCGCCTTTTTTATTTTCGCCGCGCTCGTGTTATCCGCGTGCGAAGCCGCCGACGCAACGCCAACCCCGCGCCCAACGCGCGTCACGACCGTCCGTGCTCTTAACACACCCGAACCGACTGAGACGTCGTTGCCTGAACCTACGCCGACGTTGATTATCGAACCGACCGAAGCGCCGACTTATACGCCCGTACCCGCCGGTCGCGCCGGCGCACCACTCCCTGCCGCGCCCGCCGGATTTGTGCCGCCTGCCGGCAGTGATCCGCTTATCCCCAAGATTGCCGCGTTCCCACCCAAGCCCGTGCCGGTTCGTCCCGCCGGACTCAACCCGTTGACCGGACTCACGGTGGCGGACCCCAAAGTTCTACAAAAACGTCCAATTGTCGCGCGCATCGGCAACGACCAAATCGTGCGCACGAACGCGTGGCACGCCGGCTTGAACGAGGCAGACCTGGTTTTCGAAGAATTGATTGATATGATCGGCAGTCAATACGCGCACACGCGTTACAGCGCGGTGTTCCTCACGAACACGCCGCCGTTGATCGGACCGATTCGCAGTGGGCGCATCATCAATTTCCAAGTCGTGCCGATGCTCGACGCCGCGCTCGCGCACGCGGGCGCGAGCGATGGCACGCGCTGGCTGTTCTCCAAAGTCCCGACGATGATCAACCTCGACGAGTACTTTAATCAGCCGGCGTACTGCTACGATAAAACACATCCCTATCAAGGTCGTCTCTTTACGACTGGTCCGCGCCTGCGCGAATGGCTCACGCAAAAGGGCTGGGAAAAATCCGTGCCGCTGTACGGCTTTACATTCGGAGATCGTCCCGGCGGAATGCAAGGCGCAAATTCGCTGGTGATCAATCGCGCGCCGTGGCCCTCGTGGAGCACGGTCGAGTGGCGTTACGATGCGGGCAGCAGTGGCTACTTGCGATCTACGACCGGCGCACCGCACATGGCGACCTCCAAGACTGTCACCGCGAAATGGGGCAATGGGTCGGATTGCGTTACGACGCCGGGCACCGAAATCAAACAACAAGTGCGCGCGACCAACGTCGTCGTCCTGTGGGCGCGACACGAAAAAACGCAAATCATCGAAGACTCGAACAACGCGGTGTCGGTGTACATCAACTTGACCGGTCAAGGCGACGCGCAAATTTTTCGTGATGGCGCGACGATCAAAGGCAAATGGCGTCGCAACAGCGAACAGGAATTTTTCGAATTCGTAGACAACGCGGGCAACATCATTCCGCTCAAACCGGGCACGACGTGGTTCGAAATCGTACCGACCGGGTATGTGGTTGATGTAAAATAAATGTGACTTTTCAGCCTTGCGAAGGTTTGAACGCGCAATTCTCTAGAAATCGAATTTGGCAACCTTCGCAAGGTTGAACTGGGTAGATAAAAATAAACGGACACACACCGTGAACAATTTTTACCTGATCGGACTGACCGGCAACCTGGGAAGCGGCAAAAGCACCGTGCGCCGAACGCTCGAACGACTTGGCGCGAGCGGACTGGATGCGGACGCGCTCGCGCATCTCACGATGCGGCGCGGCTCTGCCGTCTGGTTCACCCTGGTCAAGACCTTCGGGTTAGACATTCTGACCTTCAGCGGAAAAATTGATCGCCGCAAATTGGGTGCGCGCGTCTTTAGCGATCCCGACGCGCTCCATCAACTCGAAGCAATCACGCATCCGGTCGTGCGCGAATTGCTTAAGGATTGGTTGCGGCAAACTGAAACGCCGATCGTCGTCGTCGAAGCGATCAAACTCGTCGAGTCGAGGATGGACGAATGGTGCGACGCGTTGTGGGTCGTGCAGACGGCGGTCGAAACACAAGTAGAGCGCGTGGTGCGCGATCGGCAGATGAGCGCCGAGGATGCGCGCGCGCGTCTCGCCGCGCAAGGATCGCTCGACGAAAAACTGCGCCGCGCCACGGTCGTGATTGACAACAACGGCGACGAAAAATTCACGCGCGCCCAGGTCGAACGCGCGTGGTCCGTCATCAATCCCACCGCGGCGCGCGATAAAAGCGCGTGGCTGTGGGGCAAATCCACGCCGGAAATTTTTGCGCCGCCTACGCCGCCACCTGCGCCCGCGCCCGTCGTTCAAGTCGAGCCGACGCCAGTCGTCGTCGCGCCGCCGCCGCTAGCACCGCCACCTATCATCGAGACCGCCGGTATGCCGGCATCCATCGAGGTACGCCGGGCGCGCCGGAGTGACCTCGTGGCGTTGAGCGAGGCGTTGGGTAAACGCGCGAATTTTGGAGGACCGCTCCCGCACGAGCAAGTGCTCAAGCGGTTGGGCGAACGCGGGTATCGCATCGCGATTGGCGATAATCGTGTGGTCGCGCTCGCGGCGTGGGAAGCAGAGAACTTGGTCGCGATGATGCGCGAGGTATGGGCGGAATCGGACCAAACGGCAGAACGTGCGTTGCCGGAGTTGTTCGATCTGGTCGAGCAGGATGCGCGGGGATTGTTGTGCGAAGTCAGTTTGATTTTTATCGAAGCGACGTCCGCACCATCCATCGCCATCCAAGCGCGCGCGCGCGGATACGTTGCGCGTGAAGTGAACGCGTTACACAAATTGTGGCAACCGGTCGTGCAAGAACGCTTGCGCCCAGGCGAACAGATCTTTGTCAAGCAACTGCGCGAGGAAATGATCACGCGACCGGTGTAGGAGATTGAACACAATGTCTGGGTTGAAAAATTTTGCATCGGATCATCCGCGTCTCGCCGCGTGGATCGGGCTGGCAGTGGGGATGGTCGTGATTTTGTTGTGGTCTGCCAAAGACGTGGGCTTGCTGCCGACGCAACTTGGCGCGCTCGTCGTTGCGACGATTTTGCTCGCCGGGCTGTGCGTGTGGATTATCGGCTGGGAGGGCGACGCGGAAGAGCCAACCGAGCAAAAATAGTCGCCATGCCGCGTACAAAAAATCAGGGAAGCGCCGAGCGAGATGCCCTACGCTTCCCTTTTTGATTCGCGCGCTCCGCGCCTTATTGATGCGTGAACGAAGTGCTCCCCGACGCGGCGCTTGAACCCAGGAACGCGTACACCGTTACGACCGTCGAAGAGCCGGCCGGTTGAACGCCGATGTCGAAACTGAATGCCGATTGTCCGTTTGCATCGGTCGGCATCAGCGGAATCACCCGCGCGCCACGCGGATACTGAATCACGGCATAGAGCGCAACGCCTGGAACGGGCTTGGTGGTCGCGCGATCATCCACTACCACGTCAACAAATTGCGGACCTTTGGTGCCGGTCTGGCGAAAACGCACGCGCACTTGCACATCCAATGACAACCCTGGGGTTGGAGTGGGCACTACTTGGAGAGTCGCCACTCGCCGCACCGGATAGGGCACGCTCGCTTCGACGCACCAATCACTCGCGGCACGCGCGCGCCATGGGAAATCCGCGGGATAACGCCGATCCAACGCCACTTGCCCTGCCGGCGACAGACGCACCTTGTTCGACCCAGGATCAATGGGATTCCACTCCACCCGCGCGCGTTGAAAGTACTGCACGAACATCCCGTTCTCGTAGCGCAATTGCGACACGGGGTAGCCGAACAAATCGCGACCGCCATTCGCGTCGTAGAATTCCTTGATCGCGAAACCGATCATCAACCCGGTTTCCGGAAAGTACCGAAAGTTGGGATCGTTCAACGAAGGCACCGCGGCAGACTTGATCGGCGGATCGGTGATGTTATACTGCATGCCGAGCAAACCCAACTGTACGCGGTACGGTTCCGGGTTTTGCGGGACGAACTCCAAACGCGCATACGTAAAATACTGCACGACCTTTTCATCTTCCAAGAACGCTTCGGTGAGCGGCACACCGAAACGCGCCGCGCCGCCATTCGCTTCATAGAACGCGAAGAACGCGCCGTGAATGTTGTGGCTGGGTTCGCGGACATACACACACGTGTTGGGAGATTGGGCTAAGACAGGATTTGGCTGAACAAATAAAGTCGCAAGAATTGCCAGTGCAAGACAAAGCACAAAAAGGATTGGCAAGCGGTTCATTGGGTTGCCTCCTTTTCCTTGATCCACCATACAATAGTATTACCTGGGTTGCAAGGAAAACTTTACGAGCTGTTAATCAGATTGCGCTTCCGGCTACACACAAAAAGAGAGGTCCACTGCTCAATGGAAAGAAACAGATGGACCCCTCTCACGAGTTCACTCTTTCCATTTCGACGGCTCGGCGATCATTGCTTTTAGAATTCGCTTTAGACCCGTAGCTTTGCGTCCTCGCCTTTCAACGAGTTTGCCATTGTCGGTGGATAGTACCTTATGCCTGGAAGCATCATAACCCACGCGCCTAGTCACAACAATAGGAAACAAGTCCACTTTTCAGAATTTCAGCTCCAAAATTTCAGACAAGCAATCCGATCCAGGGTTCCGATCTTGGAAATAAAAATGCGCGTCAAGCCAGCGTCATCGTTTGCAGCCGAGTGATAGCAAGCGCGCGTTCACTCGCAGATAAATCACTAACAACAAGGGTAACTTTGATATGCGTCTTCAGCAATTCCAGGTATCCGTCGTCGAGCAGACCCAGAAGAAATTGCCGCGTGGTTTGCGCGCGTTTCAGGCGCGCTCTTTTTTCACGTTGGTCAAACTTTCGTACACGCGTCCGAAAATCCATTACGAGGTAGCCGTCCGCGGCAAAGAACGGCTCATCGAAATCGGTTTGCATTGCGAAGCCGAGCCGGCGACGAATGCCGCGCTGCTCGCATATTTTGAGGCGCGCGCGTTCGAGATTCACGCGGAATTAGGACCGCGCATCGAAATCGAACAGTGGACCAATAGCTGGAGTCGCGTCCATCAAGTCGTGGCGTACACGATGCTCGATGCCGAATTGGTTCAGCATGTCGCGCGCGAGTTGGCGCAGATGATCATCGTGCTCGAGCCGCTCGTCAATGCCTTCTTCGCGCGCACGCGCGCAACGAAACAGACAGCCAAACGCAAGCCGAGTCGCGGTGAAAAATAATCTTCTCACGACCCGGCTTGATCGCGTCATTTCTTGTCCCACGAGAATTTGCGTGTCGCCGCCGGCGTCAACTTTTTCACTTCCGCAATCGTCAGTTCGCGGTTGCCCTCGAACGAATCGTACCACGCCGCGCCTTCCATCTCGCCCGCCAGAATCCACGGACAAAACGCGAACAAGTAGTCGGGGAGCGGCGCGCCGTCCGAGACCTTGCCGGTTAGAAACCAGTTGAACAACTCGACGTGATACTGCGCGTGTAGTTTGTCGTCTACCACTGGGAAACGATTATCGTCGCTCGCCTTGAATTTCCAACCACCCTCGCCGGCAATAAAGGGCGGAACGAATCCCAGTTCTTTTTGGAACACATCCGCGAACACACGATAACCCAGCACGCCGGTATCATCTTCGGTGAAGTTCGGCGGATGGTTAAGCCCGTAGGGATGCGGAATGAAAAACATCCTGCCGAACAATCGCTCGCCTTGCCGCGCTTTGATTTTTTGGATGACGAGCGACAACCATGCTTCATCGAGAACTTGCATGCCCACGTAGCCGCCGGCATTGTAGACATCTTTCGCGGCTTGAATAAAGTACTCGCTCCACTGGTCGCGATTCACTTCGCGTCCGTCCCATTCCGCTTCGACATCCGGCTCGTTGTAGATTTGAAAATACGGCGGCAAGCCGACCTCTTTGAGGATTTGCATGTCGCGTTCCCAGGAATAGTACCGCTGATACGCGCGCATCGCTTTGCGCCATATCGGCATGACGCCCGCGGCTTTGAACTGGGTCGCGGCAAGGCGTAGTTGATTTTCGTCCGAGTACAGCGCAAGCACCCAGCGCGCCTGCAGTCCTTTGAGGCGCGGCACTTGAACTTCGAAATCGCGCGCGGTGTAATACCCGCGCGGCAAAAAGTGGAAACAGCGTCCGTTGTCGTTTGCGGGGCGTTGCCAATCGCGCAAAGCAAGCGCGGGCAAGTCGGTCCGCAAAGGCAAGGGCGCTGGCGTCGGCGTACTGGTTACCGCGAGCGCGGGCGTCGCGCTGGGCGCGAGAGTGGAAACTAGAGTCGGAATGCTCGTCGGCGTTGGCATGACCGTCGGCGCTGACGTCACGATTCGCGCAATACTCGTTGCACGCGGCGTGGGCGTATCGGTCGCGCGTGCGCCGACCATTTCTTGCACAATCGCTTGGGGCGAACACGCGAGCAGAATCACGATCACGCTCAACCACACACCAATCACTTGCGTACGTTTAGGCATGCCTACCATCCTTTCCGGACGATTATACCACAGTCCGATTGAATGCTATCGGCGCGTGTGCTATAATGCGCCCAAATCGAGCGTGCCCAGTTGCCATTGAGCGCAACCGGTAAAGCGAGGGAACTATGGCTTTCGACGAACGGCGTGCGTCCCAGCGCATCAATGTCGCGTTTGAAATCACGTACGAGTGCTTCAACCCGCGCGGTGAGAAAGTGGATGCCGGCTCGGCGCACACGGTCAACATCAGCGGACGCGGCGTGATGGTCGAGTTGCCGCGCAACGTGGACCCCAACGCGCGCGTGCTTGTGTGCATCAAACAACCGTTTTACACGTTGCTCGTGATGGGCGCCGTCGTACACTCGCGCCGCGTGCAAGAGGGAGAATATCAAATCGGCATGGAACTGATTGAAATGATCGAAGGCACCTGGAAGGACTGGGAAGCGCTTGCGCCGCCGCTCTGGGAGCCAGCCCCAGAATGAAAGACCCTGACATTCATCGCGTTATCACGATTCTGCGCCAAGTGACGCGCGCGTGGGCGCAACCTTACGTCACCGCGCTCGCGCAAGAATCGCGTGATCCGTTTCGCGTCCTCATCTCGACGATGCTGAGTCTCCGCACCAAAGACGCGGTGACCGCCGAGTCCTCGCGCCGGTTGTTCACGCTGGCGAGCACTCCGCAAACGATGCTGAAACTTGCCGCACGCGAGATTGAAAAAGCGATTTACCCGGTCGGCTTTTACCGCACCAAGGCGCGCAACATTTTGCTCGTCTGCCGCGAATTGGTCGAGCGTCACAAAAGCCAGGTACCCAGCGATCTCAACGCGTTGATTGCGCTGCCCGGCGTCGGACGCAAAACTGCAAACCTCGTGATCACCCAGGGTTTTGGCGAGCTGGGTATTTGCGTGGACACGCACGTCCACCGCATCATGAACCGGTGGGGCTATGTCAAAACTGGCTTGCCCGACCAAACCGAAATGGCTCTGCGCGAGAAACTACCCCGCGAATACTGGATCGAAATCAACGATCACTTGGTCGCGCTGGGACAAAATATCTGCCACCCGACCTCGCCGAAATGCTCGCTCTGTCCGATCAACGGTCATTGTGCGCGCGTGGGCGTGACGCGCAGTCGCTAGAATTGGAACGGAGATGCCGAAACCGCAAAAAATCCTCGTAGACGTTGACAATCAAGCCGTGCAGATCAATTGGCAAGATGGTCACATCAGCATTTACGATTTGACGTACCTGCGCCGCGCGTGTCCCTGCGCCGAGTGCCAACCCTGGAAAGAAGGCGTCGGCGAAGTGGGCGTCTCACCGGCATCCGTGTTGCAAGCCGTCGGCGGATTGAACGCGGTGAGCGATGTCACACCGGTGGGCGGATACGCGATTCAATTTCATTGGAAAGATGGTCACGCCTACGGCATCTACGATTGGGAATATCTCCGCGCCGTGTGCCCCTGTGATGAATGCCTCGCCAAAAAGAAATAGAGTGAAGAACCTTGCGAAGGCGCGGAGCGTGAACCTTCGCAAGGTTTTTCGCTAGTCGGAGAAAATCGTTTGACGAACATCACCCCCCAACTTGCCATTTGGATTCAGCAATTGCGCGCCATCGCGCAGACGGGTCTTGCATTCGAGCCGCGTATCTACGATCAAGAACGCTACGCGGCATTGTTGAACCTTGCCGCCGCGATGGCAGCCACCGTGAATGGCGATGCCGCGCTCGACGCCGCACTCGCCGAGGAATTCGCCGCGTGTTGGCGCGCGCAAATCAAACCTGGGATCGCCGGATACGTCACGCCCAAGGTCGGAGTCGGCGCAGTCGTGTTCAACGCGCGCGATGAAATATTGTTGGTGCAACGCGCGGAAGGTCCCTGGTTCATTCCCACCGGCTGGGGCGATGTCGGTTTATCGCCCGCGCATGTCGCCGCAAAAGAAGTCCGCGAGGAAACCGGTTTTCTGGTCACGCCGCAACGCGTGCTGGGCGTCTA
Source organism: Chloroflexota bacterium (assembly GCA_016219275.1). Taxonomy (NCBI): domain Bacteria; kingdom Bacillati; phylum Chloroflexota; species Chloroflexota bacterium. Next base: position 13,540 of record JACRBM010000061.1, on the reverse strand, counting down.
CGACGGCGCACGCTGGGGCGCGGCGCTTAATCCGCACTTCTACAGCATCGTCTTTTACTGCAGTTTCGACGGCGGTGAACTCAAGCGTCATCCGGCGGAAACACTCGACGCCGGTTTTTTCGCGCGCGACGCGCTCCCGCAACCGATTTGGCGCAATCGCACCAGTTGGCTCGACCACGCCTGGGCATTCCATCGCGGTGAGACTAACAAAACGTACTTCGATCAATGAGCCAACACTTGGCGCAATAGACATTATCGGGAATAAGGCATCTCTCGCCAAGCCGCCAAGAACGCCAAGTTTTTTCAATATGATTTTTTGCGCGCTTTGCGTCTTAGCGAGAGTCAAAAGTTGTTTCCGATAAAGTCTATTGACTAATTCGATATGAATATCCGCCAACTCTTCTTTGAGTTTCAGTACCGCTTCTCCAAACCGCCCTGGGATTCCGGCATCACGCCACCCGAAGTCACCGGGTTCGTCGCCAATCACCCGACGCGTGGTCGCGCGCTTGACCTGGGTTGCGGCACCGGCACGAACGCGGTGTACCTCGCGCGCCACGGCTTTCAAGTCGTCGGCGTGGATTTCTCCACGAAGGCGATTGCGACTGCGCGCGCCAAAGCGCGGCGCGCGAACCTCGCGATTGATTTTCACACCGCCGATGTAACGCGACTCGATTTTTTGCGAGAACCGTTCGATTATGTGCTCGACATTGGTTGCTTTCACGCGCTCGACCCGGCGCGACGCGACGACTATGTCGCGCATCTCGCGCGGCTCACACGACCCGGCGGTGTGTTCATGCTTTACGCGTTCTCGCCGCGTCCGGCAAATGAACGCGAGCACTTGCTCCGGCTTCAGAATGTCGGCGCGACGCCGGACGAGGTTCGGCAACGCTTTGCGCGCGCGTTCGCGTTGGAGCGCATCGAACAAGGTGCGGATCGCGGCGAGCGGGTGAGCGCGTGGTTTTGGTTCAAAAGGCAGTCGTCAGTCAACAGTAAACAGTAAACAGAATAAAATCGAAATTCCATCATCGGAGACACTATGAACCTGGGACTCGAAGGCAAAATCGCGCTCGTCGCCGGCGCGAGCAAGGGATTGGGCAAGGCGGTCGCGCTTGGGCTTGCGCGCGAAGGCGCACACATCGCGATCATTTCGCGCGATCACGCGCGCATCGAGACAGCGGCGCAAAGCATTCGCGACGCAACCAGCGCGCACGTGTTGGCAATCACGGCGGATGTGACGCGCATTGAGGACATCCAACGCGCGGTAGATGAGACGGTGAAAAAATTCGGCACGATTCACATTCTGGTCACGAATGCGGGCGGACCACCACCCGCCGCATTCATGGCGCTGACCGATGAACAGTGGCAAAGCGCGGTCAATCTCACATTGATGAGCGCGGTACGTTTGTCACACGCGGTCGTGCCCTTGATGCAAAAGCAAAAATGGGGGCGCATCATTCATCTCGGCTCGTACTCGGTCAAACACCCGGTTGACAATCTCATGTTGTCGAATTCGATTCGCGCGGCGGTCGTCGGGCTGGGCAAGACGCAAGCAATGGAACTCGCTAAAGATGGAATTCTCGTAAACAGCATTCTGCCCGGCTGGACTGTCACCGAGCGCGTCGAGCAATTGCTGCAAGATCGCGCGGCGCGCAATCAAACGAGCGTGCGCGATGAATTCGCAAAAATCGAAAAGGAAATTCCGCTGGGACGCATGGGCAGGTCCGAGGAATTGGCGAACGTCGTCGTATTTCTCGCGTCGGAATGCGCGTCGTACGTCAACGGCGTCGCGTTCCAAGTGGATGGCGGCGCAACGCGCACCGCGTTCTAAGCATCTTCATGTTGGCGCTCAACGTTCTCACCTTTGGTTTTGCCTTGTGGCTGGGTTGCTATCTGCTTGCACGCAACCCCGCCAAACCGTCGCTGCGATTGACCAGCTTGGGTCTGGTCGCATACGCGCTGGGATTAGCCGGCGATATTTTGAGCGGCTATGCAGCCGGCTTTTACCTGGCGCGTCTCAGTGCGCTGTTCTATCTACTCCCCGCCGTTTTTTGGTCAGGCGCGTTACTCTATCTCCTGCCCGAGGAAACGCCCTTCCGCGCGCGCCTAGTCCATGTTTGGAATTTTGGACTTGTACCGATCACGGCGCTGGTCTGTCTTGCCGGGATCGGCACGAACCTGATTTTTGATTTCAGCGCCGAAACCGCGCGCGTCGGCGTGGGCTATCTTGGGTTTGCCGCGCTCGCGCTATTGACCTTGATCGCCTGCCTCGGTCTTGCCATCCGCACACTTCGAACCGCTCGATCCAGATCATCCCTGGGATTTCTCATCGCCGTGACGTTGTTTTTCACCTTGAGCACCGGTTTGCTTTTCAGCCCCTTCGATTGGCTCCCGCGTTCCTGGGTCGCGTTGGCGGTCGGTCTGGATTTGGAATTGCTCGGTTTTGCGATTGCCGTACTGGATGCGTTTGGCGAAGGTGAAACGTTGTTGCCGGAGATGGCACGTTCATTCGCCGCCGCGTTGCTTGCCACGTTGATCTTTGGCGGACTCGTCGCGTTAGCGATGCTTGCCAACGTTGGCGTCTCTGTTTCAACCGTCGCGCTTTTGCTCGCGACGATTTCAACGGCGATCGCGATGCAGACATTCTCGAACATAATCGAGACCGGGTTAGATCGGCTCGTCTTTGCGCGATTTCCCCGGCTTCGCCAAGCGCGCGACGATTTGCGCGTGGTCAGTACTGCTCTGCCACGCGTGCGCGAATCGCTCGACCCTGGAACGCTCGCGCCCGGCGAGTTTGTGCGGCTCACGCGCCAGGCGCTCAGTCGGATGGGCGATCTGCCGCATCTCGCGGCGAGTCCGCTGACGCGTTTGCCAATCATCGAAAGACGACTCGCGGCGCGCGGCGCAAATGACAATGCGCTCGAACGCGCGGCAGAACTCAGAGCCATTTTGACGGAGAGCATCGCGCAACTCAAACCGCGCGGCAAGGACGAATTCGGTACGAGCGACGAATGGCGGCACTATAACGCGCTGTACTTTCCCTACGTCGGCGGACTGCGACCGTACAGCCAACGCGCCGATCACGCCGGTCTCAAGCCCATCGAAAAAAATGCGCTCGACTGGTTCCGCGCGAATGTGCCAGAACGCACGCTGTACAATTGGCAGTCGTCTGCCGCGAAACTCATTGCCGAGGATTTGATCCAAGTACATCGAAACTGGCAGTGATTGGCACCGTTTTTCATGGACTTGGCAGTGGTTGTCGGTGTATCCTGTCGGCAAATCCAGATTCAGGAGGAACCGATGACCACTCGTTCAACCATTCTGCGCACGCCGCCGCAACTCTTGCGCTACGCGTTGATGAGCGACAGTATCATCTCAGCCATTACCGGCATCATCTGCATCGCTGACGCGGAACCACTGGCAACGATCATAGGATTGCATTCGCCCGCGATGTTCATCGCGTTTGGGCTAATCGCTTTTGCGTACGCGGCAACTTTATTCTATGTTGCCCGGCGTTCGCCGATCAATCGCCTCGTCGCATGGATGGCGTGCATCTTCAACCTGGGTGGGGCGTTGATCTTCGCCGTCATTCTGTTGATCGGCGCGCTGCCGCTCACCGATACTGGGAAATGGATCATCGCGATTGTCGCCGACGTGGCAGGGGTCTTGGGTCTGTTGCAATTTCTCGGCTTGCGGCAATCGCGCGATGAAGTAAAGTAGCCAAGCAGGCGAAAGAAAAAACGCGGATGAGCAATCTCATCCGCGTTTTAGTTTGCGCCGATCATGCGCGTTACGAGTTGACCGCGCGCACAATCGCCTCGGCGATAACTTCGGACGCGGTGTGACCGACTGCCGTGACATCGCATTCCAGATTTCCCACGCTCAATACGAAAACGGTGTCGCCATCGTACATGGCGTGCGCGGGACGCAGCGCGCGCGCGTAACCATCGTGCGCCATCATCGCGACGAGATTTGCCTGCTCTTTCGTCAGTGCCGCGTTCGTCGCGACGACACCCAGCGTCGTGTGTGCGCGCGATGAGGTTACGCGCGGCGCAGCGCTTTTGAGCGCGCGCGCGGAATCCAGCCACCCACCATTGGCAGGATTGCGCGTGCCCGCGATAATTTCGCCGGTGCGCGGGTCCACCACATCGCCGAACGTGTTGACGACCGCGAGCGCACCGACGACCACATTATCGCAAATCGTTTGGCTCGCCGTGCCAACGCCACCGGGCGACGTGAAATCAACGCCGCGCAGATGCCCGACCGATGCGCCCGTCCCCGCGCCGACGCGTCCCTCCGCGACTGCGCCATTGTTCGCATCGAGACACGCGCGATACGCGTTCTCCACCGTTGGTCGCGCGTGCGCGTTGCCAATCATAAGATCGAAGATCGCGGCGGCGGGCACAATCGGCACCGGCACAACGCCGGTCGCGTATCCAATTTGTCTTTCTTCGAGAAAACGCATCACGCCGCCCGCCGCATCGAGACCGAACGCGCTACCGCCGGTCAACAAAATCGCGTTGACGCGTTCGACGAGATGACCCGGACGCAGTAAATCCGTTTCACGCGTCGCGGGCGCGGGACCACGCACATCCGCACCGGCGATCGCGCCTTCGGGCGGGCACAGAATCACGGTACAGCCGGTCGCATTTTCGGCATCGGTGTAGTGACCAACTCGGATTCCTTCGACATCCGTAATCGCGTTAAACATTTGGCTTCTCCCGTTCGATCACAACCAGCCATGCCGCCGATAATAAATCAACATTCCGATTGGAAAGAGCACGATCAACGCGAGGATCGCGCCGAACGCGATGGGATTATCGAACGGCATGTGGTCGAAATTCATTCCACCAAATCCGACCAGAAATGAAATCGGCATGAAAATCGTCGTGAAGAGCGTGAGGCGTTTCATCACGTCGTTGAGCCGATTCGACACGATGGACAAGTACGCGTCGAGCGCGTTACTAAGTAAATCGCGCGAGGTCTCGATGAGATCGTAGATGCGGACGAGGTGATCGTAAATATCGCGAAAGTAGAGTGCGGTGCGCGGGTCAATCGTTTCGTAACGCGTGTCCGCGAGAATGTCCATCGCGTCGCGCATCGGTCCGATAATTTTTCGCAACTCGACCAGTTGGCGCTTGAGCGCAAAGATGCGATGCAGCGATGCCTGGGTCGCGTGGTCGAGGATGTTATCTTCGAGATCGTCAATCTCATCTTCGATTTGATCAATTAGCGGAAAATATCCATCCACGATTTGATCCGCGATGACGTAGAAAAAATAGTCCGCGGGATACGCGCCCGTGCGACGGTCGGATACACAACGCGCGCGCATCGTGTCGAGCACGACAACCGGTTCGCGATGCACCGTCACCAAGTAATCCGCGCCCAGGAACGTCTCCATCTCCTGCGCGACCAAGTCGCCATTGTTGCGCGCCACCGCGTCAATCGAAATGAACAAGTAATCGTCGTATGCTTCCACCTTGGCGCGCTGTTCAAAATGGCGGCAGTCTTCCAACGCAAGCGGATGAAAGTTGTACACGCGCGCGAGCCAGTTGAGATCGTCGTTAGTTGGCGCGCTCACGTCGAGCCACACGATTTCCGCAGATGCTTGCGGACGCGGCGCATCGTACATCACAGGGCGCGCCGCGCCGGTTTCCAAGTTGATTTGAGTAATGGACATGATTCGCTCGCTCGTTAAAATTTAAGGTCGCCACACTTGACCCGACAGTAATTTTCTGCTAGAATAGAACTAACGTTCTATTTCAGTTGGAGGCGCACGATGCAGAAACCGCGCAAGAAAACCAAACAATTGACGGTCGAACATAACCCAGCCGACTCGCTGCCACATTCGGACGAGTCGCCGCGCAAAGAAGATTTCGTCGGCAAATTTTTGTTGAGTGTTGCGATCGCGTTCGTGACCGGCTTGATCAGCCAAGCCATTTCGAATCAGGTCAACTGGCTCGTCGTCGCGCTCGCGTTCGTTTCCTCGCTCGCCATTCTCGCGCTGTACCAAACGCGGCGCTGATTCACCGCGCGGCGAATCGCAACGCCGCGTGGAGCAACACGTTCGCGCCGTTGACGCAGTCGTCCCACTCGGTCAATTCGCGCGGCGCGTGGCTTGCTCCTTCCACCGACGGCACGAAGATCATTCCGACCGGACACACGTCCGCAAGGTGCATTCCATCGTGCGCCGCGCCGGAAATCAACGTCATGCGCGACAAACCCAGGTCGTCACACGCGTCGGCGAACGCGCGTTGCGCGCGTTCACTCATCGGCGTTGGCGCGTGTTTGCCGATAAACTCGATTTCGATTTGCAACCCGAATCGTTCCGCTTCGAGTTTCGCGCGCGCGATCAACGCGGCATCGAGCCGCGCAAATTCTTCGGCGGTCGGCGCGCGAAATTCCAACCAAGTGACCACACTGCTCGGCACGATGTTGAACGCGCCCGGCGCAAATTCCATTTTGCCGACATTCGCGACGCAATGCGGAAAATCGCGCAGTAGGATTTCGCGCGCGGCAAGCGCGAACGCGCTCGCGCCTTGCGCGGCGTCGCGTCGTTCGTCCATCGGCGTCGAACCGGCGTGATCCGCACGTCCGATGAATTTCACGCGGTACGACTCCACGCCGACAATGTTCGTCACGATGCCGATCTGCTTCTGCGCGTGAATCAATCGCTTGCCCTGCTCGATGTGCAGTTCGAGATAGCCGCCGAACGATTCGCGTGGGCGCGCGGCAGTGAACAAACCTGGCTCGGTCAATCCCGCCCGCGCGAGTCCGGCTTCGAGATTCGCGCGTCCGCCGCGCGGATTGCGTAACGCATCAGGTGAAAGTTTGCCAGTCGTGCTCGTGCTACCCAGGAATCCGACGAGCGTGCCTTCTTCGTCAGTAAAGTCTATCGCTTCGAGATTCATCGTCAGCGCGACGCGATTTTCCTTGATGACGCGCAGAACTTCGAGCGCGGCGCACACGCCCAGCGCGCCGTCGAACCGTCCGCCATTGGGAACTGAATCAAGATGCGAGCCGAGCAACAACGTTCTGGAAGTTGGAAATTGGAGATTGGAGGTTGGAGATTGTATCGCGCCTTTGAAAAGTGCAGAATGATTACCCGCGCCATCGGCGCGAAACTCCAACCCCGCTTTTTCGATCTGTGCGCGAAACCAGGCACGTGCCGCGAGATGCGCGTCGCTGAACGTCGGGCGATGCACGCCGCCGTCGCCGGTCGCGCCGAATTGCGCCAGCGCGTCGAAATCGGCGCGGAGGCGCGAGGAGTTGATGCGGAGAGAGAAGAGCTTGTTGTTCACTGTTCGAACGGTAAGAGCGTTTTCAATTCGGCACTCAAGGGCGGCAAAACGTTTTTAACCGTATTCCAAAGATTGTTCAAATTGATGTCAAAGTACGCATGGAACAGACGATTCCGCATCCCGATAATGTCTTCCCACGGAATCCCAGGATTCTCTCTTTGACATTGCTCGGACACGCGACTCGCTGCTTCACCAACAATTTCGATACACTTGACGAGCGAGAGCGTCAGCATTTGGTTTCTGTCCAGGTCGCTTCGAGTATCCTTTCACAAACGCCAGCGCCATTTGTGCCGAGTCAAGCATGTGCCGCAAGCGAATCACATCAGATTCGTTCATACTGCACCTCGGCGGTTGCGATGACTTGATTGCGAAAGTAACGACTCAAGTCTTGCGGTGTCCGCAAATCTACTTTGCGCCCGCCCAACAATACCGACAACTCGCGTTCGAGTCGCGCAATGCGAAAAAGACCTGGGAATTGAATTCGTCAATTGCCACTTGCGTCATCATCCTCGTCCGCATCCGATTCTACATCGAGATGAAAGTGGTGATAAACTCGATGGATTATCGGACTGAACAAGAGACCGGTGGCAGCGATAAAGACGATGCCCGAAGTAATCGCGTAAACGCTTGCGAATAACTTGGCGGCGGGCGACGTGAGTGCATCCACTGGTCCCATCCCACCAAGAATCATCGCCGCATTGAGTATCGCGTCAATCCAATCTAGATTGCCCAAGACATGATAACCCAGGATACCGACGCCCCACCATGTCATCGTGATGCCAAGCGCCAAGGCAGCAAAGCGTAACACGCGGCGGCGGAATTCTTGGGCAGGCAAAAGTTGTTCGTGATGTTTTTCAAACATGGGGAATTTTTCGTCTCCCGCGTCACTTGGAGTGAATAAGCCAATCACCGATTCTTGAGCAGCTTGCCGCGCACAAATTCGCGCACCTGTTTCATCGCGTTCACGGCATCGCGCGCTTCGTCTTTCGTCGAGAATTCGCCCGGGTAACGAATGTCTACGGCATAAGTATTGAGCGCTTCGAGATCAGTACGAATCAATTCAAACGACTCATCTTGACGGAGACACAATTTCAAGAGTTCAATCAAATTGTGAACGCGCGGCGGTTCGATCTTTCGCAATACCAAGAATGCTTTGAGATATTTTCCACGCACTGCTGGCAATGAAAACATGCCGAATCGTAATTGGGCGCGCGCCGCGCGCGCAGTTCGCGTTGAGCCGAATTGAAATCACCCTCGACTTTCAGAATCCATTCCGCGAGAATGTCGCTCATACAGGATTTTCCCCTCGGTCACAATTTCGCGGAGGAAATAATCCCCCATCGCGATACGTTCTTGGATTTGGTCGGGCGCGCGCACCAGAATATCCATTCCGAAGGGATGGGGCGAAAGCGCGCGGGAGATTTCGATTTGTTTGGTGCGCGGACGCTCCTTCGTCTTCATTACCACTAACAAGTCCACATCGCTGTACTGATGCGGTTTGCCGTACGCGTATGACCCGAACAGAATGATCCGCTCCGGGTCGAATTTTTCCGCGGTGCGTTTGACGACGGCATTGATTTCGCGGCGCGGAATGCGTGCCTTTTTTCCATTTCCTTGTTTTGGGTGACGACTCGACGCGTTGGCAAATTGGTTCATTGGTTCATTTCCTTCCACACGCGCTCCGGCGTCATCGGAATTTCGTGCATCCATACGCCGACCGCGTCGTGTACCGCATTCGCGACCGCAGGCGCAACGCCGTCGAGCGGAATTTCGGCGACGGCTTTCAAGCCGAACGGATGCGATGGTTCGTACGTCTGGACGAAAATGGTTTCGAGTTCTGGCATTTCATCGGCGGCGAAGATTTTGTAATCGCCCAACTCTTTAACTATCGAACTACCAAAACGATCATACAACATTTCCTCGCACACCGCATACCCCAACGCCTGGGTCATGCCGCCTTCGATTTGCCCCGATGCAGTGGCTGGATTGACGATCACGCCACTATCTACCGCCATCACGAGTTTCTCAACTGTGATTTGTCCGGTCTCGATGTCCACCAACACCTGCGCGTACTGCGCGGCAAACGGCGGCGGCGACTTGGGTGACACGTACGACGCAACCGCCATGATCTGATGTTGGTCTTTGTGATGCAACGAATCGAGCGCGACATCGGCGAGCGTAACAAAACGTCCATCGGGCGCGATCACTTTTTTATCGCGCAAAACCAAATCTTGCGAAGGGACGGGTGACGTGCGACGAGTTCCCTCAGTTCCTTCATTGCCCTTGTTTCGCTTTCCCTCACTCAACATCTTTGCCGCCACGACTCGAATCTGCTGCGCTACATCCTCCGCCGCTTTCACGACCGCGCCGCCGGAGATGTACGTCGTGGACGACGCGTACGCGCCCTTGTCGAACGGCGTAAAATCCGTATCGCTCGAATAAACGAGAATATCGTCGAGCGGACAACCCAGGATTTCCGCCGCGAGTTGCGCGAGCACGGTGTCCGACCCAGTTCCCAGGTCGGTCGCGCCGACGAGTAAGTTGAACGACCCATCGTCATTAATCTTGATGGACGCGCCGCCCATGTCGAGGTACGGAATCGCCGTGCCTTGCATCACGCACGCGACGCCTTGCCCGCGACGGAGATACGGCTTGCCCGGCACCACGCGCCAATTTCCCTCAATTCCCTTATTTCCCTTTATTTCCTCACTTCCCTTCCATCCAATCACCCTCGCCCCGCGTTCCACACACTCCACCAACCCGCACGTCTCAATCGTCTCTGGATGCGGCGGGCGACCTTCATTCCACGCTTTCGACATCGGCAATTCGTCGCCGGCTCGAACGAAATTTTTCATCCGAAATTCAAGCGGATCGAATCCAAGTTGATGCGCGATTTTTTCGATGTGGACTTCGAGCGGGAAAAATCCTTGCGGCACGCCGTACCCGCGATACGCGCCGGACGGCGGCGTGTTCGTGTACACGACGTGCGCTTTGAACTTGATGTTTGGCGCGTTGTACAGATTCAAACATTTTTGCCCGGTGTTGCCGGTGACCGTGAGCGCGTGACAGCCGTACGCGCCCGTATCGCTCAACGCGTACATTTCGTTTGCGATGATTTTGCCATCATTCATCACGCCCGTTTTGACTCGCACACGCATCGGGTGGCGCGAGCGCGCGGCGATGAATTCTTCTTCGCGCGTGTACTCGAATCGCACCGGGCGTTTGGTCGCGATGGTGAGATGCGCGGCAACATCTTCGATCAGGACTTCTTGCTTGCCGCCGAATCCGCCGCCAATGCGCGGCTTGATGACACGTATCCGTTTCGGCGGCAGACCCAGCACCGGCGCGAGAATGCGGCGAACGTGAAACGGCACCTGGGTCGAGGTGCGAATCACGAGGCGATCATCCTCGTCCCAGTACGTGACGACGACGTGCGGCTCGATGTGCGCCTGCTGAACTTTGGGCACGACGTACTCGTCTTCAAAAACGTGATCGGCTTGCTTGAATCCTTCCGCGACATTGCCTAATTCGATGTCAATGTGCGCCGCGATGTTTTTGGTCGGATCGGCAACGTCGAAGAAATTCACGTACTCGGGTTCATCGTGGAGCCGCGGCGCGTCTGGTTTCATCGCGTCGCGCGAGTCAATGACCGCCGGCAATTCGTCGTACTCGACCTCGATCAGCTCGAGCGCACGTTGCGCAATCTCTTCCGTCTCCGCTGCGACGAACGCGACACGATCGCCGACAAAGCGCACCTTGTTGTCGAGCGAAAACGAATCGAGCGGACCGGGGATTGGATCGGATTGCCCGGCGGTCGAATAGACGACGCGCGGAATATCCTGGTACGTCAGAACCGCGTGCACGCCTTCGAGCGCGCGCGCCTGGGTCGCGTCAATACGCTTGATGCGCGCGTGTGCGACCGGCGAGTGCAGTACTTTGGCGTACAACATTCCGCGCATCTCAACATCATCCGTGAACGCGGGCTTGCCCTGCGCCAATTTCACCGCGTCCACTTTTTTCTCCGGTTTTCCAACGGTGTGAGTTTCCGGAATGGCGGGAGTGACGATCATTTGTGGCATGGTTGTGAGGGTAGAAGCGCCAGGGAAATGAGGGAAATCAGGGAAATTGGCATTTGGTGGTTGAAAACTTTCCGGCGGTAAAAGCATTCCCTCATTTCCTTCATTTCCCTCATTTCCCTTTCCTTTCCGAATTCTTTCTGCCGCCAACATCACCGCTTGCACCGGTTTCACATACCCCGTGCATCGGCACAACACACCGCTCATCGCATCGCGCACTTGGTCTTCGGTCGGCGTCAATGTTTGCTCGAGCAAATTTTTCGCTGCGAGAATCATCGCGGGCGTGCAATAGCCGCACTGAATCGCGCCGACCTCGATAAACGCTTGTTGAAGCGGATGCAATCCCTCGGTATGTTTCCAACCTTGCTCGGCAACCTCACCAACTGATTCAATCGTCGTGATGTGCTTGTCTTGCACTTGCGCGGCAAGCACCATACACGAATTCATCGGCACGCCGTCCACGAGCACCGCGCACGCGCCGCATTCGCCGTTTTCGCACCCGTGCTTGACGCCGAAATAGCCGTTCGCGCGTAAAACGCGCAAGAGTGTGTCGTTCGAATTGATGTCGAAAGATTTTGTTTCGTTATTGATCGTAAATATGATTTGCATGTCAGACCCCATCGTCTTGCTATTTCTTAATCGCCTGTTTTCGTTTGCTGGTGATTGAACGTGGTTTCACGCTATATGTCGCTTTGGTTTCAGCAACTACTCGCGACTTGCGCGTCCTAGGCGCGCGTTCAAAATGTACGTTCAGTGGCACACTCAAACGCGGCGACCTGGATTCAAAACGCCCTGCGAAATCAATAATCGTGAAACCGACAATTTCCTTGGTCACAGGATCGAGTCGCAGAATGAGATTATTACCCAGCTCGACATAGTCAGTGAATTCGGGATGCCCCTTGGACACGTACAACACATCCGCTTCACGGTCGTACATAAAATTGAGTTGCTGATCCATTCCTCACCTCACGCGCTTTGGATACGCGGTAACTACAAATCTATCTGGCTGCAATCGCACGACTACAAAGATATGCGTGTAACCGTACGGCAAATCAGAAAGCCGTTTGGAGTAGCAGTATTTACTTGCGTCAAGCGCATCGTGCTTTCGCTTCCCAGTTTTGATCGTCTCCAATACCAGTTGTCGCAATCCCACCAATTCCCAATGTCCGTCAACAATATGTTGCCAACGCTCATCGGTCAGTGTAATTTGATTGCCCGTTCGATCTCGAACCGACCAAGTCATGCAATGTTCTCCCAAACCGACATCACATCACCGCCATGATAACCTGGATCATCGCCCACAGCACAAGCGCCGCGATCAAGAAATCGAAACTGCGTTGGAGCCGGAGAAATTTGCGGTTCGCAATCACAGCGAGCGTGTAGACTTCGTTCAACAATCCCTCACGCGCTTGTTTCACCGTTTGTTTGGAAAAGGCGTCAATGAAATCAGGCGCGTTGAATTCGACGATGCGTCCGAAAAAGTACAGTTTCCGCTCGCGTTTGGGTAAACGCAAAACAGGTCGCGCGATGATGAGCGCATACACCGCCGAGACGAACACCGCCACGAACATCAAAATCGTCAACAGCGCGCTGAGGCGTTCCAGCGGCGCGAATGCCGGCGCGAACAATGCCGCAACGACGCCCTTGCTCATCGTCGCAATCGTCGTCGCGAACAAGGTGTCCGCGGCGAGAATCAATCCCGCCTTCGTGTCCGCGCGATTCACTTGCGCTTCGATGTGGTCGAACAACATCTCTGCCAGGTCTTCGGTCTCATCGGTTGCCGATGCTTGCGTCATGGATTTGCTTTGCGACATTGCCGACTCCCAGGATTCGTATTTTGTGATGGACGATCTACCCAAGCAAAAACGCGGTCACGCACCCCAAATGGCTACGTGCTTTTGTTTCATTATACCACAAACTCCCCGGACTCGATTTTGCTTTCAACGCCCGCGTGATGTATTATGGAATTATAACCGCGCGGTTTTTTGCGGCGGTCTGCCGTCCGCAGTCGGCATTGATCTCATCAAAGACTTGCGGTAAAAAGTCAAGAGGCAAATGAACCAATTTGAGACGAGTTTTGAAAGCGCATGTCGTTTGAAGGGCGCATCAAACTAACCGAACCGAAACTGCGCTTTTCCGCCGGCGATACCCAGGTATGCGGTTGTG
>JACRBM010000060.1 GCA_016219275.1 Chloroflexota bacterium | reverse complement strand
TGCGGCCTGGCTCAGAGGTTGCCAGCGCGCTTCAAGTTCATCGAGAGTAGGCATGGGCAGGTCCTTTCGGAAAGAGCGGATGCCCCATCTTACCCGAAAATACCGTCAATGTCATCTACCCGAAAATCTGACGCACACCCGCTGTGTGCGCCACGGTTTTTCAAAAGTCATTTGCAGACCCATCCCCTGCCCCCTTCCCTTATAGGGAAGGGGGTTGGGGGGTTAGGTTAGCAAGTGAGTCAAGCGACTTTTGAAAAGCCGTACTGTGTGCGCGCTAGCTCGACGTCTCTTTCACACACACACGGTTGCGTCCCGCTTGCTTGGCAAGATAGAGCGCGTCGTCGGCGCGCTTGAGCCATAGATGCATGGCGAGATAGTCACCCGCCTCCAACATGGCAACCCCGGCGCTAATCGTCACAACCCCGGTGGGCGCGTTCAACACATGCGGCAACGCCAATGCTTGAATCGCGTCGCGCAATCGTTCAGCAACCCGCGCTGCGTCCGCCGGACTTTGTTCTGGCAAGATCAGCAAAATCTCTTCGCCGCCGTACCGGTACACGACATCGCCATTCCGGCAATTCTGGGTTATCGCTTGCGCGATACGACGCAACGCCTCATCGCCGGCGATGTGACCATAGTGGTCGTTGTATAATTTGAAATGATCGACGTCGCACATCACCGCGCAATAACGTTTGCCATAGCGTTCGGCGCTGCCTGCTAAAACAACCAGGTCTTCCATCAACCGCAGGCGATTGCCCAAACGCGTCAAGGGGTCGCACCGACCTTGCTCGAACAATTCCTGGTTCAGCCGCTTGAGTTCCTCGCGTTGCTCCGCCAACTGTTGGTGCAACGCCGTGATCCGCTCCGCCACGAGCAAGCGCAACCGCAATTCGTCTGGATCGAATGGCTTGGTGAGATAATCGTCTGCGCCCGCCTGAATTCCATCGAGCAGTTGTTCCTTTTCGCTGAGCGCCGTCACAAAGATAAAATAGGTGTAGCTAGGCGTACCAGTTTCCCGCACGCGCCGGCATAGTTCGATCCCGTCCATTTCGGGCATCATCCGATCGCTGATCAGCACGTTGATCGGCGTGGTCTGATACATGTTCCACGCTTGCAATCCATCCTCTGCAACCAGGCATTCGTGACCGAACTGCTCGACGGCAAGTTTCAGAATCATCCGATGGATACAATCGTCGTCCGCGATCAAAACTCGCATGGTCAATCTCCGAACCGAACCGGGTCATTCAAACGCTAGACAGCACGCGGCAGTCAAGACGCGATTTTCAGGTCGGGCGCTGGAGCGATTTCTAGGTTGGTCTCGGGCGATGCGGCTTGCGCCGATACGCTCGTCATGCCAGTCCAGCGGCGCAACGTGGCGTAGAGCGTGTCCGGTTTGATCGGTTTGGAAAGATAGTCGTCCATGCCGGCGGCGAGGCAGTTGTCGCGTTCACCCTGCAATGCGTGCGCCGTCAAGGCAATGATCGGCGTACGCCGCACCGCATCCTCGCGCTGGCGAATCGCGCGCGTCGCTTCGTATCCATCCATCTCCGGCATCTGGCAATCCATCAACACGAGCGCGTAGGGTGTGCGCGCGAGCGCGTCCAACGCTTCGCGTCCATTGCCGACGACATCCACCGCATAGCCGCGCGCCTTGAGCATGTACACGGCGACCTGCTGATTCACCAGGTTATCCTCGGCAAGCAGGATGCGAACATTACGTCCTTCGTCTTTGCCGGACTGTACCTTCGGCGCGCTGGTTTCGACAACGGCTCGTGAAACTCCGACCACCGCGCTAAGGCAGTCGTACAGGTCGGACTGACGAATCGGCTTGACCAACGAAGCATCCAAGCCCATTTCGCGAATCGTCTCGGCGTTGCCAATGCGTCCTAACGAGGTCAGCAAAATCAACTTCATCGAGGCAATCGCCGAATCGGCGCGGATCGCGCGCGCGAGACCGACCCCGTCCATCTCAGGCATTTCCATATCGAGTAGCACGACATCGAACGGTTCTTGACTCGCCACAGAACGAATCACGCGCAATGCTTCGGCGCCGCTCGCCACACTCCTGGATCGCATACCCCAGGCAACCACCTGATGCTCCAAGACCAGGCGATTCGTCGCATTGTCGTCAACGATGAGAACGCGCACACCTTGCAAGTTGGGCGCTAGCTCTATTTTTTTCAGCGCCTCGACGGATCCTTTTTCCAGCGGCACCGTAAACTCAAACGTGCTGCCTTGCCCTGGTTCGCTCCCGATTTTGATTTGCCCGCCCATCATCTCGACCAGACGATTGGAGATGGCAAGCCCCAAACCGGTTCCACCGTACTTGCGCGTCGTCGAGGCGTCGGCTTGCGTAAATGGTTTGAACAGGCGCGCTTGTTGTTCCGGCGTAATGCCAATCCCCGTATCCTTGACCGCAAAACGCATCGTCACGCGTTGATCGGTCGTCGCCAGGCACTCGACGCGTAACTCGATCTCGCCGCGTTCGGTGAATTTGAGTGCGTTGCCGATGAGGTTGGTGACGACCTGCCCCAGGCGGAATGAATCGCCGCGCAGAGCCACCGGCATACGCGGATCAGCCGAGATGATCATCTCTAGTCCTTTGCGTTGAGCGCGTTCGGCGAATAGCGCACCGATGTTTTCGACCACCTGCCGCAAATCAAAATCGGCTGTTTCTAGGTCCATCCTGCCGGCTTCAATCTTGGAGAAATCCAGGATGTCATTGATGATCGTCAACAGGTTCTCGCCGGAAAAACGGATGGTCTCGGCGAACTGGCGTTGTTGCGCCGTCAAAGGGGTATCGAGGAGCAGACTGGTCATGCCGATCACGCCATTCATGGGCGTGCGAATCTCGTGGCTCATCGCCGCCAGGAAAGACGATTTCGCGCGGTCGGCAGATTCGGCTTGCTCACGCGCGCGCACCAGTTCGCTGATATCGTGATACATTGCCAACATGCCGACCCGTTCCCCGGCGACGATGACGGGCACCGCGAAGATTTCCGCATCTATGGGTGTGCCATCTTTGCGATAGCGCCGACCGATCTGGTGGACGGCTTCGCCGCGCATCGCCGTCTCGGTAATCCCATTTGCTTCCACGCGCGCGGCATCATTGGATACGAGCGCATCCAAATCGCGCCCAATCACTTGATCGCACATATAACCAAAGAGTTGCTCAAAGGCAGGGTTGCACGACGCGATCCGTTTTTGCAGATCAAGTGTCACGATAGCGACCGGGCTGTGCGCGACCAAGGATTCGAGAAATTGTTTTTGCCGCGCGAGTTCCAGTTCGGCTTGTTTGCGCGCGGTGATGTCGAGGATCAACGCAAAGTACGCAATGACCGTACCCTGCTCGTCGAATTGGGGCACGAGTGAGACGCTTTGGAAATGTTCGGTCTTGTCCGGGTGAGGCACCACCCGCTCGAACGTCGTGCATTCGCCACCAAAGACGCGCGTGAGCAATGCTTCCGACGTATGCCATGCTTGCTCGCCGATGACCTCGCGCACGTGTTTGCCGATAATCTCGCTGGCGTCCCTGCCCACCCATTCGGCATACGCTTTGTTGGCGAACCGATAGCGGAAATCGCGATCCACATGCGCGATCAATCCTGGGATGTTGGCAGTGACAATGTCCAGCTCTTCGCGGCTCTGCTTGAGCGCGGCTTCGACCTGATCGCGTTCGGCAATATAATTGTCCAATTGTTCATTCGCCAGCGCCAATTCGACGGACTGTTCCGCGATTTTACCTTCCATCTCGTCGCGTCGTTTACTGCTCCAGTACGCCAACCCGCCCACGAACAAGGGCGCCCAGTCAATCAACCAGTGCAAAGGTTGAGTGGTCTGGGCTTGCGCCAAACCGGCTAATGTCAATGGCAGACCTCGAATCACGGCGTCGAAAATTGTGGCAGCCACCGGAAAACACAAGCCCACTAAAATGCCCAACCAAACGTACCGATTGACGCAACTTGTTACGCGAGTATCTTTACGCATAGATCGCTGTACCTCTAAGAATTTGTTTAACAATTCGGCGAAAAGCCTTGCGAAGGTTGATTAGAAACGCGTTTCTCAATGACGCACCCACCGCCTGTATACCACACTTGTTTTGTCGGCTAAACCTTCGCACGGTTGGCTGAATTCCTAAACGTTCTCTAATCCAAATTCATTTGCTTACTCCAGTGATCTTAAAGCGGTACTGCAAAAGAAACAATCCGATTTCGGTACTGGGAATTGGATGCTATAGCGGTTGAGCGGCGTTCAAGCGCCGCGCCAAACTTTCGATCTCCGATTCCGAGCGTCGCCCATTTGGGTAGTCAAGATTCACCCAACGTGGCAACTGCGTCTACCTGTTTTTGCATTGACCGCTTCTCTGACTGCCGAGTATACTCGTGGCGAGTTAATCCATCCTCATCATGTAGACAGCGTCGTCTCATTTCCACTCTCGTTATCCTCCGAGCGAGCTGTTCATGGATGGGCATAGAATCGCCGCTCCCAATCCACAATCAGAACTATTGCTCCTTGCGAAGGCGCGAAATCTTCGCAAGGTTATAAAGTTTGAAATGATGCGACTCGAAATTTGGCTCTACGGTCCGCTGGCTCACTATGCCGGCGAAGCAAAGCAGAAAACTCACGCGCAACTGTTCCTCGATCTTCCCAACGCAGCCACCATGCGCGATCTGGTGGAGCGCTTGCGGATACCCTTGGAACAAAAAGGGATCACGTTCATCAACGGCGACCTGACCGATATGCCCGGTCTGAACGCCGACCTGGAACGCGAATTGCACGATGGCGACCGGATTGGATTCTTTCACGAAAAAAGCATGTGGCCCTTCCAATACCGGAATGGCGCGAGCGCCAGCCCCGAATTGATGAAAGCGATGCAAGATCGCGGTTTGCTCTATACCACTCTGGGTGATCGCACCACGTCCGAGAAATCGGAACAAGGAGGAAGTGACAGCTAAGAACTTTAATCCTTGCGAAGGGTGCCGAGAAACGCGCTGTTGAAAAATAGGTTTCCCGTTTTCGAAACGCTCTTCTCAGTTGCCTAAACCTTCGCACGGTTGGAATGCTAGGTTAGTCACACGTTTCGCACCACTCAAACCCCCCAAATCAAATTGACCAAAGGAGATCAGTTGCAATGAGCAAATTTCTTCGCATCAACATGACGACGCAAAGCGCCCAATTCGAAGAGGTTCCAGAAAAGTACAAACTCATGGCAGGACGTTACATGACCAGCACACTCGTGGCGGATGAAGTGCCGCCGTCCGCGCATCCCCTGGGACCGAACAACAAGGTGGTGTTCGCGCCGGGCTGGGTCACCGGCACTTCCGCGCCGACGAGCGCACGCATTTCGGTCGGTAGCAAATCGCCGTTGACGGGCGGCATCAAGGAAGCGAATGCGGGCACCGGCTTTGGACAACAAATGGCGCGCCTGGGAATTCAAGCCATCATCGTCGAAGGACTCCCCACCGAGAACAAGAAATTCTGGGGCGTCCACATTACCAAGAACGGCGCAACCTTTTTCCCAGCCGACGAGTACGTGGGTACGGGCAACTATGAAACCTGGGGCAAGGTCATCGCGCGGTTCGGCAAAAAAGTGGACGTAATGGGCATTGGCGTCGCCGGCGAAATGCGAATGACCAACGCCGGGATTTGCTTCAACGATATGCAGGGACGCGCCTCGCGCTATGCCGGCCGCGGTGGACTAGGGGCAGTCCTGGGTTCTAAGGGACTCAAGTGCATCGTCATCGAAGCCGAAGCCGGATCGTCCGCGGTGCCTATTGCGAACAAGGATTTATTCGCGCAAGGTCAAAAGAAACTGACCGAAGCGATTCGTACCCACGGCGTCACCAAGCCCAAGGGCGGTTTGAACACGTATGGCACTGCCGTGTTGGTCAACCTGTTGAACGAAGCCGGCGGTTTTCCGACGCGCAACTTTTCCAGCGGTCGGTTCGAAGGCGCGCCCAAGATCGCGGGCGAAGCCATCTTCGAGGGCAACAAGGAACGCACCGGCAAAGAACTTTACAATCACGCATGCAGTCCGGGTTGCATCATCCAATGCTCCAATGTCTGGCACGACCCGAACGGCAACGAAGCATCCTCCTGCCTCGAGTACGAATCGGTGTGGAGTCTCGGCGCGGATTGCGGCATTGACTCGCTCGACGACGCGGCGGAACTCGTACGCTTGTGCAATGACATTGGCGTTGACACGATTGAAGCCGGCGTGACGCTCGGCATCGCGATGGAAGGCGGCTTGGCGCAATTTGGCGACGGCAAGGCGGCGATCAAGTTGATGAAAGAAATCGCGCAAGGTACGCCGCTGGGTCGCATCCTGGGCAACGGCGCGGATTTCACTGCGCGCGCGCTCGGCGTGATTCGCGTACCAACCGTCAAAGGTCAGGCGATCCCGGCATACGAACCGCGCGCGGTCAAAGGCATCGGCATTACGTACGCGACGAGCACGATGGGTGCAGATCACACCGCGGGCTACACCATCTGTCCGGAAATCCTGGGTGTCAGCGGCAAGCAAGACCCGCTCAGCACGGCAGGCAAAGCCGGACTCAGCCGCGCGTTCCAATCCACGACGGCGTTCATTGACAGCACCGGGCATTGCTTGTTCATCGCCTTCCCGATTCTCGACATCCCCGATGGCTACCAGGGCATGATCGAAGAATCCGCCGGCGTCCTGGGTGTTAATTGGACCGCGGACGATGTGATCCGCATCGGCAACGAAATTCTCAAGACCGAACGCAAGTTCAACGAAGGGGCTGGATTCACCAAGAAGAATGATCGCCTGCCCGAGTTCATGAAGTACGAACCACTTCCGCCGCACAATGTTGTTTACGATATATCCGACGAGGATTTGGATTCGGTGATGGCTGATCTCTAGAATCAAAAGGGCATGAGAAGGCATAAGAGGGCGTGAACGTCACGCGCCCTCTTCGCCTTCTTTGCCTTCTATTAATTCTGACAAACAAACGTCGACTTGGGGATGGCTGAGTAGCAACATGAAAGAGGTAGATCGGAACAGCGTCGATCACTCTTCAATCGCACCGAGTACGCGCTCGACTAAATCAATGAAGATCAATCAAGGGGGAATCGGTGAAACTGAAATTCGTTCCGCTTGCTCTAAGCGTAGGTGTCCTCGCAACGGCTTGGACTTACGCGTCCGTCAAATTGGGCTTGCCTACCTGGGCGGCTTTCGTGGGGTGGGCATTTTTCTTCGTCGCGGGCGGCGATGCCAAAGCCATGATGAAAGCTGGCGTGCCGACCTTAGTCGGCGTACTGTTTGGCTACGCGGCTCTTTACGGTCTCAAACTCAATGGCGAGGCGGGTGTGATCGGAGTCTCGGTGGCAGTCGGCGTGGCGGCGTTGGTGCTCGTCATCATGATGAACTGGGAAACATTTGCTCTGGCGCCGGCTGCCTTCGCGGCGTTCGCGAGCTTTTTCGCATTCGCGTTTGCGAGCAAGGACGTGTTTGCCCTGGATAACATCCTCTACACCCTAATCACTCTGGTCATCGGCATCGTGTTGGGTTATCTTTCGGCTACCATTCCGGCGTGGTTCACCAAGCCGGCGGCGGCTTAGTTATCGAAAAAACGAGTCACTAATTTGCCAATGTCAGATTAGCCATAGAGCACATAGAGGTCATAGAGAAATCTTCGTTTTCTTCTCTATGTTCTCTATGCCCTCTATGGCAAAATGAAATGTGACATTGCCAAACTACTCAGCCATCCCCAAGTCGACCTTCCGCTTTCGATTATGGCTGAGCAGTGACCGACGATTCACAGACACCGACATTAGAATTAATGCCCAAACTTTTCGTCAATGCTCAACAAACATTGACGTTTCCGCAGAACTCACTGCAACGACCGAACGAATCTCTGGATGGCTATTGGCTAGAACATCGCGAAGATGCGTTCGTGCTTCATCCGCGTCGCCCCGATGTTCGCAAGCTTTACATCGAGCCGACGACGGGTTGCAACCTCAACTGCCGCACGTGTATTCGCCATACCTGGGAAGACCCCGCCGCAGTGATGGCGATGAGCACGTTTGCGCGCATCGTGCATGGGCTGGACCATTTGCCGAACTTGAACCGCGTGGTCTTCGCCGGGTTCGGCGAACCGCTGAGTCATCCGCATATCCTCGACATGATTGCCGCAATGCGCGAACGCAATGTGCCGGTGACGGTTAGCTCGAATGGTATTTTTTTGAATCCACGCATGGCGCGCGAACTGGTTCGACTCGGAGTGGATCGCTTGATGATTTCGGTGGATGGCGGTAATCCCGAGACGTACGCCGACATTCGCGGCGCGATGCTCTCCGGGATTTTAGACAACCTCCGAAATCTGAACGAGGCAAAAAGCGAACAGCATTCGCTCTTTCCCACATTGGGAATCGAATTCGTCGCGATGAAAAACAACGTCGCCGAGTTGCCCGCGCTGTCCAAGCTCGCTTCCAGACTGGGCGTCACGCGCATTCTCGTAAGTAATGTGCTTGCCTATTCTAAAGACATGCGCGACCAGGTGCTGTACGGTTATGGACCGCGCGCTCCGCTGACGACAGGCAGTTGGCACGTGCGCGCGGGCGCGTGGGTGATGTGGGGCACGCTTGATTTGCCGCGGATGCATTGGAGCGCCGAACGGCGCTGTCGCTTTGTGGAAGATCGCTCAAGCGTCATTGGCTGGGACGGCGGCGTCGCGCCATGTTTAGCGTTATCGCACAACTATACGTACTTGGCAGTGGACGGCAAGGAAAAACATGTCAACCGATACATCCTGGGCAATGTGAATGAGCAATCCTTGGCGGAAACCTGGATGTCCGAAGATTACGTCCGCTATCGCAACGAAGTGCGTAGTTATCACTTTCCCTCTTGTCCCGATTGCGATCTGCGCGAAACGTGCGACTTGCGCGAACGCAACGAAGGATGCTGGGGCTGGAATCCCTCTTGCGCGGACTGCTTGTGGGCGCAAGACATAATTCGGTGTCCATGAAAAAAGACCCCACGGGTCTGGGTTGAGTAGAAGGTAACGCGACAATGATCCAAGTCCGAGTTCGGCTATACGCGACATTGCGACAATACCAACCCCACCTAAAAATAGGCGAGACATATGTCGTTTATCTGCCGGCGGGAGCCACGGTGAAGCGACTGATCGCCAACCTCGGCATTCCGCCTGACACTGTGAAATTGGTGTTCAGTGGCGGAAGGGCTGTCGAAGACGATCACGTACTTTGCGACGGCGAAGACCTGGGAATGTTTCCGCCGGTCGCCGGCGGGTGAGACGAAAAGCGAGACGCGACAAATATCGCGTCTCGCTTTTCAATTTGCCAACTCGCAAAAAACCTTGCGAAGGTTTACGACCTTCGCAAGGTTCGCTAATCAATAATCGCCCAGTGTCCAGACTTCGCTATCGTCCTTGAGCTCGTGCCGCACGATACCAACGTGTGTTTTGCTGATCACGTACACCAGTCCTTCGAACAAGCCGATGGCATAATAATAAATCGGATGGCGCGCGGTAGGCAAGCCCAGTTGTTCCACCATCGCGGTAATCACGTTGCCACGTACGACGACGTGCGTCGCATCGAGGAGGTTGACTTGCTGTGCGAACCCCAGGGCTTCGAGCACGGGGCACGCTTGCGCCACCGCCTCGGCGACATCCACTTGCTCGTGCCATTCCCCGACCAGGTTGATCGCCGCGTGATGTCCGCTCTGCCGCAGCAACGCGCGCGCGCCGTTCTCTCCCAGGTCTTTTGCCAAACCATCTGCCACAAAGACCAATGATTTCAAAATGATCTCGTAATCAATATCTTGCATCGTTCACCTATTCGTCGCGGGTTTTGTGCGCGGTCTTGATCCTGGCTGAATCGAACATCATTGAAAAGAGCAACCTGCGTGTGCCAGGTTGCCCTTTCCCATTGCGATCCGCCGCTGGCTATCCCGCGCCTAGCTCGATGATGTTGAGATACACCATCGTTTGATTGAGCAATTGGTACGCTACCTCGCCAAAGGTAATCGGTCCCGTAATGTCTCCCGTCTGTTTTCCTTCGAGTTCGGAATACAGATAATTCAAAATGCAGTTGCACGAGAAAACGATCTGCTTGCCCAGGTTCGTCGGCATTTGCGAGGTGAATTGCTGCACATAATTGGCGATGGGCTTGGCGTGCTTGTAGCGCAGACCCGCAAAAACCGGCGCGTAGAATAGAACCTGGCGATTTGCCGCGTCCACACTTTGAAAACTGACGTTCACCATCGCGCCATAATAATCCGCCACGAGAGGGAGTCGCGTATCCAGATGTTTGGCGGCGATATAGTCCGCAAAATTGGTCTCGACTCCGTTGACCAAGACTTGGTGTGCGCTGAAACCGTCATTCGGGAACGTGATGGTGTCGCCGTCGCTCTGTTCAAAGATATTCAGAATCCCGACATCGGCAACTCGATTAGGCGGCAAGGTGACGTGCATCACGACGGCGCTATCTTCCAATGCCATATTGGATTGACCGCTAAACACTTTCGGCGTGAGTTTGCCCAGGTCGTTGAGGTGCACACCCGAGATCCAACCGATCAAAGGTCGGATCGCAAAATCCTGATAGTTCGGCGCGTTCAGCGCAAAGGAGAGATGCGTCGCGCTGGATGCCGGGATGATGATGATGCTAAAGCCGTACTTGGCGGCGTCGCTGTACACGCGCGGCAACGCGGCTTTATCGTAGACCTGAATCGCGATGTTGGAAACAAAGCTTGGCAGTTCGGTGACATAGACCTGGTCTTGCGTGGACAAGCCGCCTTGTTCCGTCATAAAGTACGGAATCGTTCCGCCGATCCAGTCGCCCGGCGGAAGTTGCTTGAGAATATTTTCATCGCCCGCCAGCAATAGTTTTTCGCCGCGCGCGATCTTTTCTTTTACTTGAGCAATTTCTTGCATGCATCCGCTCACCGTACACCTCCAAAAATCTTTGTCAAGTCCCGCTGCACACAAGGCAAGTCCGCATTCTGCGCGTACAGATTATGCAGCTCTTGCCCGCATTTCTCGATCATGTTATGTGATGAATCGTTCTTTACTCTGAGCATCAAGCGCCCCAACATGATTTTCGCCGCCAAGAAATCAAGTTGATACTTGACCTTGCCGGAAACAATGTCATTCCAAACCGAGTTCTGCACGGATGGCACATCCATCGTCACTTACTCCTTATAGATTTGTCAGCCAAGGTATCACCGTGAAAATACGTAGATAGCCGAACCTCATGTAAAACAAAACCGTTCTGGCGCGGTACCAGAACGGTGAAGGCGAGTCCGCCCCTCATCGTCGAGGTAGGTCCCTAGATGATTACTTGAAATATATACTTTCCCGATTGTTCTTTCAAGAGTACCATTGGTCGTGCGCGGATAGTACTCTAGAACGACGATGCCAGTAGCATAGTGATACTGTATCAAGCGATTGACAACGCTGTCAAGAGAAAGAAAGGTGCATTTGACTTGCCGAATGGGTAATCTATTGCTACCGCGATGGGTAACGCCTCCGAGCATCAAATAAGACGCTCGCCGGCGGCTTTGAATACGACCTCCGCACGTCGCTTCACTTTGAGCTTTTGCATAATGTCGCTAATGTGAAACTTGATCGTGTTCGGACTCAGGAACAACCGTTCGCCAATTTCCTTGTTCGTGAGTCCCTGCGCGATCAGTCGCACGATCCCAAGCTCCTGATCGGTCAAGGTCAGCGCGGGCGCGGCTTCCTTCGATGCGCGGCGCGCGCGTTGCAGGACGGCTTGCGTGACCTTTGGATCGAGCACCGATTCGCCTCGGTGAATCGCGCGAATCGTCCGCGTCAACTCGTAGACATCCACGTCCTTCAGCAGATACCCTTTCGCGCCGGCGTCAACGCACTCGAGCACTTCTTGACCGTTGGAGATCGCGGTCAAAATCAGAATGGCGATTCCAGGGTATTGCGCGGTGGCGCGGCGACAAACCTCGGTCCCGCTAATGTCCGTCAGCTTGAGATCCAAGAGTACGATATCGGGGTGCACGCGGTCAATCAAGTTGAGCGCCTCCGCGCCGGCGCCGGCTTCGCCGACCACTTGCAAGCCAGGTTCCAATTCCAGGAGCGAGCGCAACCCTTGCCGCACCACTTGATGATCGTCCACCAATAAAATCCGAATGGTCTCCATGAATGCTCCTAGCCCGGAATACGCGTGATGATGCGTGTCCCCTTGTCTTCGCCTCGGCAAATCGTACATGTCCCCTTGAATTCTTCTGCGCGCGCGATCATGTTCCTGAGACCAAATCTTGCGGCGGACGATTCCGCCCCGGATGCGCCGGCGCGAATACCGATGCCATCGTCAACGACGGTCAGCACCATGGCGTCTGGCTCAAACGTCAACTCCACATTGACCCGCTGGGCTTGCGCGTGCTTGAACACATTGTAGAGGGCTTCCTGGCAAATGTGATAGAGCGCGTTCTCCACTCCGGTCGCGGGATGGCGTGGCGCACCTTTCACCGCGATCTTGGCGGCGATGCGGGAGATGTTTTCAAAATCGCCGACCAATTTCTCCAACGCGCGCGCCAGTCCCAGTTCCGCGATGCTGACCGGCGACATACCCAGGATCGCGTTGCGAATTTCGTACAAGCCGTTGCGCGCCAATTGTTTTAACAAAACGATGCGCTCTTCCACCGACGAGTCGGGCGGCAGATGCTGCCGGCACCATTCCAGGTTCAGTCCAATGCTACTTAAAATCTGCGCGACGTCGTCGTGCAATTCGCGCGCAATCCGCTCGCGCTCGGTGCTGATGATCTGCTCGCGCTCCATCGCGTCAATTTCATCTTGCGCCATTTCCAGCTCGCGCCGTTTGCGCTCCGCTTCATTCTTTTGCTCGATCGCGATGCGGTACAATCCTTCCGCCTGCGCGCGGAGGTACTGACTCTCTTCGAACAACCGGGCATTCTGGATCGCGACCGTTGCTTGGTTCGCCAGAATCTGAAGCGTGGAGGCGTCATTCTCATCCATGTCATGATCCCCGGCAATTTGGAGCGAAATCGAACCTTCCAGTACTCCATCGCGCGACATGGGCACGGTCACAACATTACGAATCTGCTCGCAGGGGCAACCCTTGCGCGCCATACATTTGACGCGCATCGAACCAGACCCGAGGAGGGCTTGCTCGGTGAGGCACCAACCATGCTCCAAAAAATCCGCTTCGGTCCCATCTGCCTTTGCCTTGATCGGCGGATAGATGGCGCTGATTTCTTTGTAACCGTTCTTGATCACGAGAAAGACGAATTGACTGCCAAATACCTCAGCAACCGTTTTGACGATCGTTTGGAGCAGGACATCCACACCTTGCGTGGTCGTAGTCAGGGCGTGCGAAATTCGTTCCAGGGACGAAAGCGCGCGATCAAGTCGTTGCACTTGGTCGCGGAATCGTTCCGGAGGAATGTCGGTCGCCTCATCCATGGGTTGGATCATAATGTTCGTTTGCCCAATCTCTGGGAGTGGATCTGCCGGTATCACAACCACCTCGCACCGCGTTTTGGATATGCTTCTGTCGCCAGCAAGTCATCAACAGCGAATCGGGGAATCAGGGTGTGGAACATCATCGTGCGGAGACTCAGGCAGACTTGCACTTGCAAGTCCTTGCTCGCGGTTGGGTATGCGCGGGCAATCGCGATTTCGCATTTACATATAATTATTATATCGCGAATGGCGCGAATAACCAAAAAACGCGGCATCAGCTCTCCGCCACGCCAACCCCCATTCTGCTTTTGACAGTCATAATAGAGCTTGCTATAATCAATTTTGTCGGGTACGGCGTCGGCGTTTTCCATGCTTTTGCGACAACGCGAGAGTTGAAAAGCGCGCTGTCATTTTCAAGGTGATGCTCGCGACTGGATCAATCGAGCGCCTCGTGGTTAAACGCAGGCATTCTGCGCTCAACCACGAGGTTTTTTTTGGCAGAGGTCGGCGATGGAATCCATTCACGGGAACGAATCAAAACCAGAGTCTTTTCGCAGGACGGCGGCGGTATGTGGCATCGTCGTCGCGTCGCTTGGCGGGTTGGGGTTGTTCAGTTGGATTTCGGGACTGCGCGTCCTTGCCAGTCTCAACACCAACTATATCCCGATGGCGCCCGACACTGCAGCGTTATTTGTTTTGTTCGGATTGCTCCTGCTTGGCGCGACGCGTGATCGTTTGCCGCGTCGAATCAGAGCCATCGGCATGTCGCTGGTCGTCCTGGCATCGGTGTACGGACTGCTCAAGTTCATCGAGTATTTTGTGAAAGCCGACCTGACCTTTGAGAACATCTTGTTTCCCGTCACCGAACAACTCGGCACTTTTCCACTCCGACGCATGTCCCCACTCACCGGCGTCTTTTTTCTGCTCGCGGGAATCGCGCTGTCGTTGGTTCTCTGGAAGCGCATTAGCCAACTTGACCGAAACCTGGTCGCTGGTCTGGGGGCTCTGATTTTCGGCGCGGGTTTTGTGATGCTGATCGGCTATGTTTTCGGAACGCCCTTGCTCTACGGCGGCGACATAATCCCGCTCGCGGCAACCACGACTCTCGCATTCCTGTTGTTGGGTTGTGGGTTGGTCGCCGCCGCCGGTTCGGACAACGTTTTTCTTCGTCCCTTCGCCGGTCCCTCTGTTCGCGCCAGAATGTTGCGCGCCTTTCTCCCGTTGACCGCCGCCTTCGCGCTGATTCAGGGGTTTGTGCACGAGATCATTACCGCGTCGTTTGAGTTGAATTACGCGGTGTTGTCGGCGTCGTTCACACTGCTTTTCGTCGCGGCGACCGCGATGATCGTGACCCAAGTGGCGCGCGTCATCTCGCACAACATAGATCGCGCCGAGGCAGAACGCCAAAAGGCGCAAGAGGAAATCGCGAGCCTGGCGCGCTTCCCCGCCGAAAATCCCAACCCTATTTTACGCGTGAATGAAGCGGGAGTGATTCTGTACGCGAATGAAGCGAGCGCGCCGATCTTGCGCGCCTGGAATCGAACAGTCGGCGAAGGCGTCCCGGACGATTGGCAAACGCTCGCGACGCAGGCGCGGGCGCAACGACAGCATCAATCGCTGGAGACCAACCTGAACGGACGAACCTATGCGGTTGTCCTCGTGCCGGTTGTAAACGGCGGATACGTCAATCTCTACGCGCGTGACATCACCGAGCAGACGCGCGCCCAGGAATCGCTGCGCGAATCCGAACAGCACTATCGCGGTCTGTTCGATACGATGCTCCAAGGCGTCGTCTATCAGGACGCGCAAGGCGCGATCATCTCGCTGAATCCCGCCGCCGAGCGGATTCTCGGCAGGACTAGAGCGGGGTTTCTCGGCGAGAGTTCGGTCGGCGTCGAGCACGACACACTGCGCGAAGATGGCTCGCCGTTTCCAGGCATGGACCATCCCGCCATGGTCGCGTTACGCACCGGGCTTCAAGTGCGCGATGTCGAAATGCAAGTGTACAATCCCAGGGAGCGCCAGTACCGCTCGATCAACATTACCGCAGTGCCGCTATTCCGTCAAGGCGAGGACGCGCCCTACCAGGTCTATACGGTCTTTGACGACATTACCGACCGCAAGCGTGTTGAGGAAGCGTTGCGCACGAGCGAAGAGCGCTATCGTGGATTGTTCGAGCACCTGGTCGAGGGCTACGCGTATTGCCAGATGCTCTTTGAGAACGGTCAACCGAAAGACTGGATCTATCTCACGGTCAATGACGCGTTCACGACTCTGACGGGCTTGCAGAATGTTACCGGGAAACGTGTGACTGAAGTCATCCCCGGCATCCGCGAAGCCGACCCAGAGCTATTCAACATTTATGGGCGGGTGTCGTTGTCTGGCAACCACGAAAAGTTCGAGATATTCGTCGCGGCGTTGCAGATGTGGTTCTCCATCTCTGTGTACAGCCCGGCGAAGGGATTCTTCGTCGCGGTATTCGACGTCATCACCGAGCGCAAACGCGCGGAAGAAGAAATTCGCCGGTTGAACGAAGAACTCGAACAGCGCGTCGTCGAACGCACCGCGCAACTCCAAGCCGCGAACAAGGAATTGGAGGCGTTCTCGTACTCCGTTTCACACGACTTGCGCGCGCCCTTGCGCGCAGTGGACGGCTACACCCGCATCTTGCTCGAAGATTACGAACGCGTTCTCGATGCCGAAGGCAAACGCGTCTGCAACATCGTGCGGGACGAAGCGCAACGTATGGGTCAGTTGATTGATGACCTGCTCGCCTTTTCCCGGTTGAGCCGCGTGGAAATGCAGTCCTCGCCACTCGACATGACGACATTGGCGAACGAAGTATTCGATGAATTGACGCGGCGCGAAAATCGCGCGCGGATTGATTTCGCCGTAGCCGCTCTGCTGCCCGTCGCGGGCGATCCGACCTTGATCCGCCAAGTGTGGGTGAATCTCATCTCCAATGCCCTCAAGTTCTCGTCCAAGCGCGCCCGCGCGATGATCGAAATCGGTAGTACATCAAGCCCAGATGAAAATATCTACTATGTGCGCGATAATGGCGCGGGCTTTGAAATGCAGTACGTTAACAAATTGTTCGGCGTCTTCCAGCGTTTACACAGCGAAAGAGAATTCGAAGGAACCGGCGTGGGATTGGCGATTGTGCAACGCGTGATCCATCGTCATGGTGGACACGTTTGGGGCGAGGGTGAGGTAGACCAGGGCGCGACGTTCTACTTTACGCTTCCCCGTAAAGGAGCATCATTATGAGTCAACTCGATGCGGTAGATATTTTGCTGGTAGAAGATAACCCCTACGATGCAGAACTCACGATCCGCGCCTTCAAAAAGCGCAACCTGGCTAATCGGCTCTACATAGTGGAAGATGGCGCGGAGGCGTTGGATTTCATTTTCGCGCGCGGCAAGTACCCGGAGCGCACGGTGACGAATGGACCCAAAGTCGTACTGCTAGACCTGAAACTGCCCAAAGTAAACGGACTCGAAGTGCTCCGCGCGATCAAAGCCGATGAACGGACCCGCATGACGCCGGTCGTCATCGTGACTTCTTCGTCCGAAGACCCGGACATCAAGGCGGCATACGAACTAGGCGCGAACAGTTACGTCGTCAAGCCGGTGGATTTCGATGTTTTCTTGGATGCCATGAGCACGCTCGGCTTTTATTGGTTGTTGGTGAACCAATCGCCTAAATGATCGCGCGGTCTATGGTTCACCGGTTTCGCTTTTGGCAATATCAGATTCGGTCGGTGGTGACGCAACGCGCGAAATGACACCCGGATTGTTACAAAAAATGGCAAATGAACCGATTCGCATATTGATCGTCGAGGATTCGTCGAGAGATGCGGAACTCGCCCAACGCGAAATTCGCAGGTCGCTTGGACCATGCGTGTTCCGCAATGTGGAGACGCGCGAAGACTATTTGACCGCGCTCGAAACATTCCAGCCCGACCTCATCCTCTCAGACTATAGTCTACCCCGCTTCGACGGCATGACCGCGCTGAAACTGGCGCTCGAGCGTGTTCCGCTTACGCCCGTGGTCGTCTGGACTGGCTCGCTGAATGAAGACATCGCCGTCGAGTGCATGAAAGCCGGCGCAACTAACTACATCATCAAAGAAAACATTAAACGATTGGGACCCGCGGTGGTTCACGCGCTCGCAGAGAAACAAGTAGGCGTGGAACGGAAACGCGCCGAGGAGGCGCTCCGGGACAGCGAAGCGCGTTATCGCCTTCTCGCGGAGAATGCCAGCGATGTCATCTTCGCGATGGATATGAACCTTCACTTTACTTATATTAGTCCTTCAGTCACCCGGCTGCGTGGTTATACGGTCGAAGAAGCCATGGCGCAAACCGTCGTCGAGATCCTGACGCCCGCGTCGCTAGAATTGGTGGCAAACGCTTTTCAAGAAGCGCTGGCTATCGAAGACAGGGCATACCAGAATTCGCCGCCATCGCGCACCCTGGAGTTGGAAGAATATTGCAAAGACGGCTCGACCGTCTGGGTGGAAATCACTTTTACATTTCTCCGCGACGCGCAAGACCAGATGATTGGATTCCTGGGAATTACGCGCGACATTACCGAACGCAAGCGCGCCGAAGAGCAAATTCAGAAAAACGCCGCACGCGCGGAGGCGCTGGCGCGGGTCGCCGCGCGACTCAATGCCCAACTCGATATGAACGCGGTACTCGGCGCGGTGTGCGAGGAAACCGCGCGCGCGCTCAACGTCCCCGGCGCGACCGTGACCTTGTACGATGAACATGAGCAAGTGCTTTACTATGCCGCCGATTTTGGAATGCCGGCGGAGTACCTGGCGCGCGCCCAGCCCGTGCCGCGCGCGTTCTTCGACCGGTACCTTTTAGAGGAGCGCACTGTCTTGGTCATTCCGGACATCCAAGCAAGACGCGAGTTTCCCAATACCCCCTTGTTTACCGACTTGAACATTCACACGGTTGTCAGCGGGGCGATGCAACGCGACAGTGAACTGATCGGTTCGCTGAACATCTACTCGTTCGGCGAAATCCGTCAGTTTGCCGACGACGAACTCGCGTTGCTCAAGGGCTTGGCGGACCAAGCCGCGCTCGCGATTGCGAATGCGCGCTTGTACGAGCAAGAGCGCGCGAGCCGAACGGAACTCGACGCGCTTTTCGCCGTCTCCTCGCGACTGCGCGAGGCGCAGGGAGCCGACAACGTTGCGAAACTCGCGTTGCGCCAAACCATGGAAATCTTCCACGCGGATGCTGGGACGCTCACGCTGAAACAACTCAATAGTGATCAATTCAAAATTGCGTTTGCCGAAGGACATATCGCGTCCGCGGTAGGGCACACGCATGGAACCGAAGGGACCATCGGTGGAATAGTCCTCCACACACGACGCCCCTACGTCACGTTGGATTATGCCAGTGACCCCCGGCGTCTGGTTCTCGAAGCCACCGAGCACATTGGTCCCGCGGCGTTCGTGCCCTTGCAATCCGAGATCGAGTTCTTGGGCGTGATGATGATCGCGCGCCCGCGCACGCCGGACGCCAAACCCTTCTCGCCCGCCGAAGTGCGTTTGCTCGCCACCATCGGCGAGATGGTGGGCAACACCTTGCGCCGCGCGCGCCTGTACGATGACGCGCAACGACGCTTGGAGCGCACCCAGGCATTGCACCAAATTGATATCACCATCACGTCTAGTTTCGATTTGCGTTTTACGATTGGCGTCTTTTTGGAGCAAGCCACAACGCAACTCCACGTGGATGCCGCCGAGGTCTTGCTCTACGATCCGCATTCGCATATCTTGGAATACGTGGCGGGACGCGGTTTTCGGTCGAGCGCGACGAGCCAAACGCGGTTACGGCTGGGGGAAGGGTATGCCGGGCGCGCGGCGCTGGAACGCCGAATTATCACGGCGTCCCACTGGGACAAGGATACGAACGGGTTGGCGCGTACGACCTGGCTCGGCGGCGAAGATTTCGTGGATTATTTCGCCGTGCCGCTCATCGCCAAAGGCGACATCAAAGGTGTTTTGGAAATCTTTCATCGCGCGCCCATCGAGGCGAATGCCGAATGGCTCGAATTTTTGAACACCCTGGCAACCCAAGCCGCCGTGGCGATAGACAACGCCACCCTCTTTAACAACTTGCAGCGCTCGAACATCGAACTCGCGCTTGCCTACGATGAAACGATTCACGGGTGGTCGCGCGCGTTAGACCTGCGCGATCGGGAGACTCAGGGACACACCGAACGAGTGATGGAGCTAACCTTGCGCCTGGCGCGCGCGATGAACATTCCTCAGGAAGACATGGTGCACATCCGGCGCGGCGCGCTCTTGCACGACATTGGCAAAATGGGCGTGCCCGATTCAATTCTACTCAAGAGCACCAAACTAAGCGACGACGAGTGGCAGATCATGCGCTCGCATCCCGAATCCGCGTTCCAAATGTTGGCGACGATTCCGTACCTCAAGCCGGCGCTCGACATTCCGTACTGTCACCACGAAAAATGGGACGGCACCGGCTACCCGCGCGGGCTAAAGGGCGAACAAATCCCGCTGGTCGCGCGCATCTTTGCCGTCGTGGACGTGTGGGACGCGCTGTGTTCCGACCGCCCTTATCGTCACGCGTGGAGCGAGGAAGCCGCGCTCAATTACATTCGGGAACAAGCCGGGAAACACTTCGATCCAAAGGTCGCCGCGATTTTTCTGCAATTAATATCCAACGGCGAGATTTGATCGGCGCTCCCGCGCGCGAACCTTGCTAAACAAGAATCCAGGTTTCTTCCCTGCGGGGAAACCTGGATTCTGATTTTTGATGGTGGGTGTGCCGTTACTTGGTTTGACTGAAGCCGGACTGATTAAAGGTGAACTTGATCGAATGTTCACCTTGACGCGCCTCCAACACGACCGGCTTTTTCCACAGTTCAAAAATATACCCCATCGTTTTCTCCGCGTAGCGCGCGTCCAAATCGCCCAGCGATCCTTTCTCGTGCTGCAAGCGCAACTCGCTGGGATGCGCTTCGACGACGACGATTTTCGGCGCGCCGTAATTATAGTGCGGCGCAAGGAGCGCGCGCATCACGTCGTCGTACGCGCGACTCTTGACGCGAATATCGTGGTTGCTCGTATCCTCTTCGTCGGCGTATCCATAACTGAACAGATTCAGTTTCAGCGCCAACTCTTTGGTGAGATAATTGGACAAGAACGAAATGTCGTTCTCGGTCGCGCGCACTTCGAACAATTTGGCAAACCCATCCTGGCGCGATTCGCCCGCCGCGTACTGCGCGTCCCAGCGCGTCTTGATATCCACGAGGATTTTGTAACCGAGGTAGTACGGATTGAGTTGGAGCCGACCGCCTGGTTGCACCACGCTCGAATGGAGTCGCGCAAATTCGAGCGTCTCGCTCGGCGTGAGGTTTTGGTAGCGATTCAAAACCTCGGCGTGCCAAAATGATGCCCAGCCCTCGTTCAGAATCTTGGTCTCAAATTGCGGGAAAAAGTAATACGCTTCTTCGCGGATGATCTCCAGCACATCTTTTTCCCACGCCTCGATGGGCGCATAGTTGGCGAGAAACCACAGCAGGTCTTTTTCGGGATGCGGCGGGAGTTTGTCGCCGATGACCTGGGTCGTCACCGCGAATTGCCGTTCACCGAAAAGGTCTGCATACGGGGCTTGCGGAATTTCCCGCTCCACGACCTGCCGCGCCGGGTACCGCTTACGATTCAGCCCTTTGTGCGAGTCAATGTGCCGGTCGAGCGCAAAGCCAATATCCATGACATGCTCGACGCGCTCCAAACCGTACTTGTTGATGTACTCGTCAATGCGCCGCGCGTGTTCGACGGCTTCGTTCACCATATTGCGATTCGATCCGTCGAACCAGATATTGTTCCGGAAAAAATCGCTGTGCGCCAAAACGTGCGCGGCGACGAGCAGGTTGTCAATCTCTTCGTTCGATTCGAGCAGGAACGCGTAGCAGGGATCGTTGTTGAGCACGATCTCGTAGATTTTCGACAAGCCCATCTCGCCGTGAATCTTGTGGTGATTGTAAACTTTGCCGTAACTCCAATGTTGCGCGCGCGTGGGCAAACCGTACGCGGCAATCTCGTGCATGATGTCGAGTGGAATCACTTCAAAGTACGTGTCGAAAGGACGCAGCCCCGCATCCCGCGCCAGTTTTTCGATCTCGATTACGCGATCTTCAAACATGATTAACTTTCCCGCACTTGAAGAAACTCGCGCAACGCCTGATAGACCTCATCGCGTTTTTCAATCGTCACGGCGATAAAGCGCGAATTCGCGATGGAGCCGAATTCGTGGAGGAGCGTGCTCCACTGCGGCGTGCTATGCGCGCCGCGCCCGGCGTATGCAAAGAACTCGTTATAGTTCACTTCGCCATAGCCCACCATCGTGCTGACCTGCAGTAAATCTTTGACCAGACTCAGGCAGCGCGCGTTATCGTCCGCATAGTTATCGCCGTCGGAAAAATGAAAGACATAGTTGTTCCAACGCGAGGATGGATGGTGCTTGGTGATATGGTCGAGCGCGAGCGCGTACGCGCTGCTGCACATCGTGCCGCCGCTGTTGGAGAGCGTAAAGAAATCTTTTTCGGGGACAATCGCGGCTTGCGTGTCATGCGCGATGAAAATCGTTTCGACCGTGCGGTATTTGAGTTGCAAAAAGCGCACCATCCAGAAAAAGAAACTTTTGGTGATGTACTTTTTTTCCGTCGTCATCGAGCCGCTGCGGTCCATCAACAGGTAGACGGCGCAATGCGAATGGAATTCGGTGCGGATTTCGGGCACGCGAAAACGCAAATCGTCGTCAACGATTTTCCCGATCTGGGGTTTGCCCTTGGCGGCGCGGCGTTTGAGTGTTTGCTTCAGGGTGCGCCGCCGGTCGAGATTGGCGGGCGAACCTTTTTTGCGAATATCCTCAAAGCGCCACGCCTCGATCTTGATCTGGTCCTTTTGCTTTTGCACAAGCCAGGGCAAAGCAAGGTCTTCGAGCATCATCCGGGTCAGTTCGTCGAGCGAAATCTCGGCTTCGTAGATCGCCTCCCCCGGTTGATCGCCGGCTTGCCCAGGCGCGTTGTCTTCGCCGTCGCGCGCGATCACATCGCCAACTTGCCCCGGACCTTGACCGACGCCGCGTCCGTTCGTCGCGCGGTCGAAGATGAAACGATACTGGTCGAGATACCGCACTGGAATCTTGACCATCTTTTGTCCGTCGGACGTGATGATCGTTTCCTCGGCAATCAATTCCTTAAGGTTCTGCTTGATCGCATCGCGCACGCGTTTGTCGTGACGAATCGAATCTTTCAACCCGCGCCGGCGCAAGTCCCACGGAACAGCCATACTGGAAATTGCCACTGCCATATCAAACCTTTGCGAATTACCAATTACTAATTACCGCTTACCAATTACTGATTTCGAGATACGTAAATGGTATGTGGTATGTGGTAAATGGAAATTGGTAATTGGTCATTACTTTTCCCGTGCGAGCAACGACGACACGTACTTGAGCAACTCGTTCGAACACTCGGAGCAATAGCCCTCGCGCTCGACTAGCGTGTTGACGACTTGGTTGATTTTGCGAAGTTGTTCGGGATCGGGGTTGCGCGTGGACACCGTAAGTTTGATCGTGTCGCGCCGTTCGTCAAACAATTGTCGCTCGATGGCTTCACGCAACTTGTCGTGCGTGCGGTAATCGAAAGGTTCGCTGCGACGCTGCGCCATCGCCACCTTGCGGAAGATTTCGTTGCGGAACGCGTCCTTGCCGCTTTCCGAGACTTTGACCTTGTCCTCGATCGAGCGCATCAATTTTTCGTTGGGCGGCAATTCTTCGCCGGTGATCGGATCGGTGACTTTGCGGTCGTCGAGGTACGCTTCGACATTATCCAGATAATTGTCGAGCAAAGTCTGCGCCTCTTTTTCGAACGAAACGAAGAACGCTTTTTGAACATCCGTGCGCGCGATTTCGTCGTACTCTTTGCGCGCGTCGGCGATCAAGTTGATGTAGCGTTCCTTGTGTTCCTTCGTCATGCCGCTGTGCCCTTCGATGCCGTCCTTGATCGAACGGAGTGCGTCAATCGGATTGACACATTTGGCGCTGGGCTTGGTGAACGCCGCGCTGATGCGGTTGATGACAAAGCGCGGCGAGATGCCGTCCATGCCTTCGCGTTCGGTCGCTTCCTTGATTTGCTTGATGTCTTTCTGGCGAAAACCTTCCACATCCTCCGCGCCGTCATACAACTTCATCTTTTTGATCAGCGTCAGCCCCTTGATCTTGGGTTCTTCCAGACGCGTCAGGATCGCAAACATCGAAGCCAGTTCCAGTGTGTGCGGCGCGATGTGGATGTTGCCGAATTTCGATTGGCGGAGCAATTTGTCGTAGATTTTCTGCTCGGCAGACACGCGCAAGTTGTACGGCATCCGCACGACGATCATGCGGTCTTGCAACGCTTCCGATTTTTTGTCCGCCATAAAGGTGTTGAACTCGGCTTCGTTCGTGTGTGCGACTACGACTTCGTCCGCATAGATCAACGGAAAGCGTCCGGTCTTGATATTTTTTTCCTGGGAGAGCGTGAGCAGGACGTACAAGAATCGCTCGTCCGCCTTGAGCATTTCGATAAATTCCATCAGTCCGCGGTTGGCGACATTCAGTTCGCCGTCGAACCGATACGCACGCGGATCGGATTCCGAGCCGTACTCGCCAATCGTCGCCAGATCAATCGAGCCGACCAGCTCGGTAATGTCCTGGGATTTGGGGTCAGCGGGGACGAACGTGCCAATCCCCATGCGTTCGCGTTCGGAAAAAAAGACGCGCTTGACGGGGACGGCGTAAATATCGTTGCGATATTTGTTGGTCAGGTTCATCGCGCAGCGTGGGCAAAGTTCACCCTCGATCTGGATTTTGTACTCATGCAGAAAATCAGGACGGATCGAATGCGGAACGAGGTGAAGTGGTTCTTCGTGCATCGGACAATCGGCAATCGCGTAGACCGCGCCGATGGGAGTGCGCGTGTATTCTTCCAAGCCACGCTTGAGCAAAATCACGAATTGACTTTTGCCGGACGATGGCGGTCCGTAAATCATCAAGATTCGTCGCCCTACGTCCGAACCGAGCGACGCGGCTTTGAAATACTCCATGATTTGCGCCAGCGCCTCGTCCACGCCGAACAAATCCTTCTGGAAAAAGAGATACTTTTCCGCGCCGGTCGTCTCATCGGTTTCCACCCCGGCGGAACGCACCATTTCGTAAATGCGCGCATGCGCGAGTTGGGCGGCGTGAACATTCGCGTGGACAATCGCGAGATAGTCGCGGAAGGATCCGCTCCACTCGTTCGCCTTGTGGCTCTCGGTGTGCGCATCTAATCGGTTGATCAAGTCACTCATCGTAATTTCTCCTGTTACATCTGCAAAAAATCCCGGGGGCAACTAGATGCCTCCCGGGAGCGACACGTTTTTCGATAGAGCAACTGCCTGTGCGGCGCTTTAGCGACGATGCTCGATGCTGGGAACGAAACAGGACGTAGCGTTGGAGTTGGTGTAGGACGATTAGAGCAATCGTTTTGAATTAGCGAACTGCTCCTTGATTGGTTGTGTTGGCGATGTGGTAATTGATCGGTCCTTTTTGCTGGATTGGAAAACGGTCGTGTTGCAATTTCGTCGCGCTTGCATGTGACTCGCTATTAAACGAAAACCGTTCTAGAGTTGGACCAGAACGGTGAATGCGACAGAGTTCCTCGTCATTGAGAAAGTCACTACCTTTGGCGTCATTCCCTCGCGCTCCCGGAAGACCGCGAGGGATCTTACTGCCCGAATTATACGCCATTCGATTATTTTGGCAATAGCCCAACCTGGCGATGACTTTAATCCTATCACCGAAAACACAAACCGCATCAAGTCACCGCGAGAAAATATTTCCTCCTCTGTGTTCGCGGCAGCCCTTTGTTAGATAATACGTTCCCGGCTCATTGCGGGATTGCTGTTGGTACGCGGCGTGTGCCCGGACAGAGCGGGGCATCCAGTTTTCACACCAGTCTCAACGTCTGCGCCTGCGCGATGGCTTGCGTCCGGCTATTCACTCCGAGTTTACGATAGATATTTTCAAGGTGCGTCTTGACCGTGCACGTCGAAATGCAAAAGCAGTCGGCGATTTCCTGGTTCGATAAACCCGCGCTCACCAAACGCAATACTTCTTGCTCGCGCGCGCTAATGGACGCGGCAGTAGAGAGCGCGGCGAGTTCGTGTTTGGGCAAGGGCGTGTATCCGCCATTGGCGGATCCAAGCAAACGCACAAGTTGTTTGGCAAACATTTGCGTTTCGCCGGTCAGGTTGCCAGTGTGCAGAACGAGCGTGAGCAACGACGCGACCTGAGACCCGTAATCCAGGAACGGGCGCAGGAATCCTTCCGGGCTGGCAAGCCGAAGCGCGTCAGTCATCGCTTGGCGCGCCTGATTCGGTTTGTTCTGCTTGAACAACGCGAGCGCGCACAATATCCGCGTACCCATCAACGGCTCTCGATACAAACCGTGCGGGTATTCCGCGAGTAAGGCATTGAGAATTTCTTCAGCACCCGCGGCGTCGTGCTCCAACAGAATCTCGGCTTGGACGCGCCTGGAAAAGGCGTGCGTGGTTGCCTCGCCCGCTTCGTTCAACAGGCGTTCGGCGGACGCGCCGTCGCCTTGCCGCAAAACGAATAACGCCTGGTACGCGATCAAATCCTGGTTGAGCCACGCGCCGGACGGACGTTGGGTATTCAATTCGAGCGCGGCTTGAATCGTCACTTGCGCGGCGTCGTGATTCCCCTCCGCGGATTGAATCAGCGCGCGTGTCACCGCCACCATCACGCGCATATTCGAACTGGTGGGGTTCGGGTCCACCTCGGTCGCGCGCAGCAAAAGTTGATGCGCGTGCGCCAATTGGTTGCGCTCGTAGCACACGCGGCTCATTGTCGTGAGCGCGATGCTCGCCGGTTCCGGCAATTTGCCGCGCCGCGCCAGGGCTTGTTGCAAAACCTGGTGCGCGATCTTTTCACTGCGCCGCAGATTGCCGCGGGATGCCGCGATACACGCGCACGTACCGCCCGCCATCAACATCACAAAAAGATGGCGGCGCGCCTGCGCCGCTTCGTATACCTCTTGCGCGATGGCTTCCGCTTGATCGAGTTGTTGCCGCATGTTGAGACGAAAGCGCGCCAGCTCGTTCAACATTTGCCACACCTCGGCATGTTCACCGTTCGTCGGCAATTCGGCGGACGCGCCCGTCGCCCACGCGCGCTTGAGTCGCTGGATCTCGAGTAACACGGCTTGCTCGTCGCGCGTCTGTTCCGCCAGCGGCTTGCGCGCGATGGACGTTTCGGTGTGCGCCAAAAAGCGTTCCACTTCGGTTTGCGATAACGCCATCTTCGCCAGACGCACAAAGACCGCCAGCAAGGTCTTGTGATGTTGCATCACCGTCTCGGGCAATTGTTGCAGCCACTGGAGTAAGCGCGAGTCTTCGCCGAACTGTTCGAGTTCGCGCAGTGCCACGCTTTCGATGAGCGCGGCGGCTTGTTCCCACTCGCCAATCGCGAGAAAATGATGTACCGCCTCGGCCGGCGCGTTCTGTGTGCGATACCATTCCGCCGCGCGCTGATGCAACTGCCGAATCTCGCCGGGGAATTGCGCCTGTAATTGACTGCACAACATTTCGGCGAACAAATCGTGATAGCGATACCAGTCTTGTTCTTCCAAGCGCACGAGGAAAAGATTTTCTTGCCATAGACGCGCCAACATCTCCGCGCCATCGTTTTGCCCGGTCACCGCATCGCACAAACCGCCGGTCAAATGTTTCAACACCGCCGTCCGGAGGAGAAACGTTTGAACGGCAGGCGATTGTTGATGCAGGATGCTCTCCATGAAATACTCGTGCAGGTACGCGTGCGCGCCGGAAAAATTCGCCATGAACGCTTGCCGATCGTTATACTGCGTCAACGCTAATGTTGCGAGCGTAAGCCCGGCGACCCAGCCCTCGGTACGTTTGACCAACGTTTGCATATCGCCGAACGCCAAACGCCGGTTCGGATTGCGCCGCCACAAGAAATCAATTCCTTCTTCCACAGTAAAGCGCAAATCCTCCGTCTTTAACTCGGTGACGATTCCCTTTGCACGCAAACGACCTAGCACGATCGGCGGTTTGGTGTGACTGGAAATTATCAAGCGCAATGCGGGCGGCAAATGTTCGATCAAGGTTTGAAGTGAGGCGTGAATGACCGGCTGTTGAACGTGGTGATAGTCGTCCAAAATCAACGCCATCCCGCGAGGAGGATTTTCTTCATCCATCACCCGTACGATTTCATTCGAAAGCGCGACGACGATTTCGGAACTTGCGCTAGCCGAGGACATCTGGAGTTGAGAGAGCAGTGCGTGACCCAGGTTCGGGTAATTCGTTCGCAGAGACAAAAGGACCGTGGACCAAAAACGCGACGGCGAATTGTCGTCCGCGTCGAGCGAGACCCAGGCAACCGGCATCGCGCACGTTTGCCGCCATTCGTTGAGCAAGGTGCTCTTGCCAAATCCGCTCGGCGCGTAGATAATCGTCACCGGCGCGGTCAATTGCTGCGTGAGGCGCGGACGCGCGACGAGGTCTTGCGGCAACGTCGGGGGTTTGATTTTGGTCAGGGGTAAAAAAGACAACTCGCTCGTCGTTGCCTGGGGAGGGCTGGTATCGGCAACCTGAATGAGCGGAGTTGTCAAGTCAACCGAATCGGATTGGCTCGCTAGCCGCGCCAGTGTCGTTTGACCGGCAAGGCGCGCGCTGGCTTGCTCGAAACATTCCTGGGTCAGTTCTTCCGATTTGCCCAAGTACGTCTTGGCAAGTTTCCCGGCGCGCCAACGATAGGCGTACCAGTACGCGATCCCGCGTCGCGTTTCGCGGCGCGCGGTAAAGTACCCCGCGCCACCCTCGAAAACAAATCCTGGAGTTTGGTCGAGCCACGCGAACCACTGCGGCGAACCGACGCGAATGGGGTTGAGTGTGCCCGGCTCATCGGTCACCACGCGGTCGTGCCTAACAACCGGCTTGCTGGATTTCCGCATACGCCCTCCAAATCGAGACGGCGAACTTGCCCAACACCCGCGATTGTATCCGTGTTGGGCAAGTTGTCAATTTCTGCCCTCCGCCTTTTCCGCTTCTTTCGGCGATGCCCTTCCGTCTACAATCCGCCAAACGAAGGATGGGCAACGGTGCGATTCTGCGCTATCCTGATTGCCAAATACTCCTGGGGTAGCACCCCATTAAATCGTGGAGCATAGTCTGGACATTGGCAATTGAAATTGCCCCGCATGAGCCGTTGGCTGGTCGCCCGCCTACGCGGGCGAAATGCGGCGGAACGCCCACCAAAAGCGACACTTGCACCGCACCCCTTCGGGAGTGCAGGTGTTTCAATCGCCCCATTTTGACTCCACGATTCAGTATAGAGCTACCACACTCCAGGGACAAGGCAGTCCGAATTACTCACTACGGTGGTCTACTTGTGGCAATGGCGCAATCGCAAGTTTTTCGCAACCTCTTTCTTCAACCCCACGTCATTGCGCGCGATGCGCTTGCCCGCGCGTCGTCATACTGAAAATAAAGCCCTAATCGAAGCTCCGAACCTTGACAGTAGTCTGGCAAGTACCCATGAGAGGAGGTGGTTGAAGAGCTTGGAAAATTCTTTGAACGATTTGTGCTAAAGTCAACTCAACTTTTCAAGGAGGAGATGCGATGAACCGAAAATTGATTGCGAGTATCGTGTTGTTGATGTTGGTTGGACTTGTCGTTGTGAGCGCGTGCACTACTCCAACTACCGCGCCAACAACCGCGCCCACTCAACCCCCCGCCGCCGCGCCGACCAAAGCCGCCGCGGAACCGACCAAAGCCGCTGCCGCGCCAACCTCTGCGCCCGCCGCGGCGACCAAAGCGCCCGCGCCAACCTCTGCGCCGGTCGCGCCGGGTCAACTCCCGCGCAACGAAACGCTCTACATCGGTGGCTTCCAGTGGGGACCACCGGCAACCTTCAATCCTCTGGCTGGCGTTCCAGCCTGGCCCAGCACCGGCATTCACGAGCAGATTTATGAAACATTGTTCGCGTTCAACGTGGCGACCGGTAATCTCGATCCGCTACTCGCGAAAGAGTACAAATTCACGGACGCAACGACCGTTGTGATTACGTTGCAAAATGGTACGCAGTGGCAGGATGGCAAACCACTCACGACGGACGACGTGGTCTACACCTTCGGACTTGCCAAGACGAACAAGGACCTGGTCTATAGTGACTTTTGGCGTTATGTGACTGAGATGACGTCTACCGGCGACCGCACGATCCAACTCAAACTCGATCCCAAAGTGATCAACCCTGGGATCGTCAAGCAACGTTTGGCGACGACGCGTATTCTGCCCAAGCATATTTGGACGGAACGCGAAAAATCCGGCACGGCTCTATCACAAATCGTAGACAACGCGCCAGTCGGCTCGGGTCCCTACAAATTGCAGGTTGCTTCGGCGGAGCGCGTCGCGTTGGTGCGTGACGACAACTACTGGGGCAAATCCATCTATGGTGCTCCCGCGCCCAAGTACATCGTCCATCCGATTT
Organism: Chloroflexota bacterium; assembly: GCA_016219275.1. Lineage (NCBI taxonomy): Bacteria > Bacillati > Chloroflexota > Chloroflexota bacterium. Next base: position 104,621 of record JACRBM010000060.1, on the reverse strand, counting down.
TCAAGAGCAACGACGACGGCAACCTCGCCTTTCAACGCGGCGAAGTGGACATTTCGCAACAGTTCACGCCGCAAATTTGGTTGATGTGGGAACAGAAAAAACAACCGGTGGGTACGTGGTTCAAACAAGAACCGTACTATATTCCCGGCAGCATCCCGATGATGCACATCAACACAAGCAAGAAGGGCTTGGATAATCTCAAAGTACGCCGCGCGCTCGCGTATTCGATCAACTATCCGCTCATCGCGCAGACTGCCATGTCGCGCTATTCAGCGCCGGTTCAATCCAGTCTCATTCTCCCCACCGGCGGCGAAGCCAAGTACTTTAACGCCGAACAAACCAAGAGTCTCGGCTGGGAGTACAATCCGGCAAAAGCCAAAGAGATTCTGGAAAAAGAACTGTCCGCCAAGAAAGGCGCGGACGGAATCTATGTGTTGCCCGATGGCACGCGCCTCGGTCCCTGGAAAGTCATCACCCCGTACGGCTGGACGGACTGGATGACCGCGCTCTCCCTGGTCTCGCAAAGCGCGAAAGAAATCGGCATTGACATCAACACCGAATTTCCCGAACAACCGGTCGTGACGAGCCGCGTGCGGAACGGCGACTTTGACTTTGCCCTGTTTGGCATCACGGGCGCGACACCCGCCGCGCCGTGGCAACGCATCCGCGATATGATTGACGACCGCGATGTGCCCGATCGCGGGACTCAAGCGTTCTGGAACTTTGGTCGCTTCAAACCCCCAGCCGGCACGTACGAACTGCTGGACAAAGCCGCCGCGGCAACCGACGAGGCAACCCAGAAGCAACTGTTCGGTCAACTCGATAAAATCTTTATCGAGAACATTCCTGGGATCGGGTTGATGTACCGCCCGCTCGAGTTCTACGAATTCAATGAAACGGTCTGGACGGGCTTTCCGACTTCGGACAATCCCTGGGCTCCGCCGATGCACCAACAAGCCGGGATCAAAATCCTCTACAAGATCAAGCCGAAGTAGAGTTGGAAGTTAGAGGTTGGAAGTTGGACGTTAGAGGTTGGAGGTTGGAAGTTGGAAATTGGATGGTGGAGATTTGCGGACAACAACGATTTTCCGATTTGCATTCCGCCATCCGCAACCTCTAACGTCCAACATCCAAACTCCAACCTCCTATCCCCAAACCAAGGCGGGAAAAGATGACGCGATTTCAAAGTTATCTGCTCAACAAAATCCTTTGGTTCATGCTGGCATTTTGCATTGCCTTGACTCTCAACTTTTTATTGCCCCGACTAATCCCAGGTAATCCAGTAGATGTCATCGTCGGCGAGATGGCAACGGGTGGAACGTTGAGCAGCGAGACCGCGCAAAAAGTTTACGCCGCCTACATCAGCGAATTCGGGCTGGATCAACCGATGTGGATGCAGTTCCTGCTCTATGTGCGAAACTTGACGCGGGGTGACCTGGGAATCTCGTTCGCGCGTTCCCCGTCGCGTGTGCAAGACCTGATCGCGCAGGCGTTGCCGTGGACGATTGCGCTCCAACTGCCGGCGATTCTCGTCGGCTGGACGCTGGGCAATGTCCTGGGTGTGCTGGTCGCTTACAAGGGCGGCTGGTTGGATCGCGGCGTGTTTCCAACGTTCATGTTCATATCGAGTATGCCGTACTATTGTTTGTCCATCATCCTGCTCTATCTGTTCGCCGTGTACTGGAATATCTTTCCCGCCGCGGGCGGTTATAGTTTTGCGCTGACGCCAACCTGGAGTTGGGAATTTGTGCGGAGTGTGTCGGAACACTACATTCTGCCATTTGGCTCGCTCGTGTTGATTTTTATCGGTGGGCAAGCGATTGGTATGCGCGCCATGTCTATCTACGAGCTGGACGCGGATTACGTGCGTTACTCGCGCAGTCTGGGCGTCGCCGACAACCGGATCATCGCCTACATTTTTCGCAACGCGATGTTGCCCCAGGTCACCGGGTTGGCTTTGGCGATTGGCTCGATGGTGAGCGGCGCGCTCATCACCGAGGTCGTCTTTTCGTACCCTGGGATCGGCAGTTTGCTGTTCGGCTCGATTCGCCAAAACGATTATCCGGTCATTCAAGGAATCACCCTCTTGCTAATGGTCGCGGTCTTGGCGGCGAATTTTCTAGTTGACCTGGCATACGGCTTTATTGATCCGCGCATTCGCGCGCGCACATCCGGGGAACGGTAAGGAGTCACCATGGCGAATCTCATGCGCCTCAACCGGCGATTTTTGTTCAGCGTGATCATGTTGTGCTTGGTCATCAGTTTTGGTTTTCTCGGTCCGGTGATCCTGGGCAGGGACAAACCGTTGGCGACGGTTGGCGGGCTGTACGACCACCCCTCGGAAAAAGCGTGGCTGGGCACGGACAATTTCGGACGCGATGTGTTCACCCAGTTAATGCACGGCATTCGCACGTCGCTCATCATCGGAGCGATTGCCGGCGCAGAAGCCATCTTGATCGGACTAGTGATCGGGACGTTGGCGGGTTACATTGGCGGCATCGTCGAAGAGGTGTTGATGGCGACGACCAACGTGGTGATCACGATTCCCTCCATCGTGATTTTGATTTTGCTTTCGATTGCGATTAGCACGCGTTCCATCGTCGCGATGGGATTGATCATCGGGCTAACCAGTTGGCCCTGGACGGCGCGCGCGGTGCGCGCGCAAACGAGCAGTCTGCGCACGCGCGAGCACGTGGACATTGCGCGTCTCTCCGGCGCGGCAACTTTTGGATTGATCATCTGGGAAATCTTGCCCTACATGTTGTCGTACGTCGTGATGGCATTCGTCCTGCAACTCAACACCGGCATCTTGCAAGAAGCGACGTTGAGTATGCTGGGCTTGGGTCCGAGTGACACGATCTCGCTGGGGCAAATGTTGCACTGGGCGTTGTTGTGGGAATCGGTCCGCACCGGGGCATGGTGGGGCTTTGTGCCGCCCGCGTTGTTCCTCACCCTGATTGCCTTTTCGCTTTTGTTGTTGCAATCAAGCGTGGACGAGTTGTTGAACCCGCGTCTGCGAAAGGCATAGTGGATAGTAAACAGTAGGACAGTGAGACAGTGTTCAGTATTCAGTATTCAGTTCACGTTTCACGCTTTACGCTTTACTTGTATACCTGTCTACCTGTTTACGTTTTACGTTTCACGTTTCACGTATCACGCATCACGGGAGTATGACGAGATGATTGTCAAAAACGTCCGCGCCTACTATGCGGTTGGCACGGGTCCCGAAGTTAAAGCTGTAGACGGCGTTTCGTTCGCCATTCGCGAGGGCGAAGTGCTGGGCATCGCCGGCGAATCGGGATGCGGCAAGTCCACACTCGCCGCGGTGATGGCGTTGACCGCGCGCGCACCGCTCCTCGTCAAGAGCGGCGAAATGTCGCTCGACGGCGAAACGCTTCCGCTGACCCATCAACTTGACGCGCCGCGCGCGTGGCATGGCAAAAAAGTTGCGTTGCTTCCACAACGCGCGATGAATTCGCTGAATCCAACCGCGCGCGTCCGCGATGTCGTCGTGGATGTCGTGCGCGCGCACGATCCCACGATTCAATCGCGCGCGGCAATCGAGCAAGCGCGCGAGCGATTGGAGCAAGTGTCGTTGCCGTCGCGCGTGCTCGAAAGTTACCCGCATCAATTGAGCGGCGGAATGCGCCAGCGCGTCGTCGCAGTGATTTCGACGTTGCTCAACCCCAAGGTGTTGATCGCGGACGAGCCGACCTCCGCGCTCGACGTGTCGTCGCAAAAGCAACTCATCTTGCTTTTGCAGTTGCTCTTGGAATGTCGTTTCATCACGCGCATTGCGTTCATCACGCACGACTTGCCGATGTTGAGCAACATCGCGCATCGCATCGTGGTGATGTATGCGGGCAAACTTGCCGAGATCGGCACGACGAGAGAAATTGTGGACTCGCCCCAGCATCCCTACACCAAGGCGCTGATTTGTTCGACGCTCGATCCCGATCCGCGCGTGCGAGCGTGTCGTCTCGACGGCATCCTGGGTGCGCCGCCCGATCTGCGTCGTCCTCCGAGCGGTTGTCGCTTTCAACCGCGCTGCCCGCACGCGCTAGAGATTTGCGCGCGTGAAGAGCCGCCCATTTTCGGCAGCGAGGAACGCTTTGCCGCGTGCTGGTTGCTGCACGAACAATTCCAAATCGCGAAGGAGAAACAGCGATGAGCGCGCAACCATCCCAGGTTCCTCTTCTCGAAACGCGCGACCTCTCACGCGTGTTTGGTCATGGCGCACGCGGCGTGCGCGCAGTGGATCGCGTGTCGTTCACGGTGCAACCCGGCGAGATCGTCGCCATCGTCGGCGAAAGCGGCAGCGGCAAGTCCACGCTCGCACGGCTCTTGTTGCGTTTGTTGGATGTGTCGAGTGGCAGTATTTTGTTGGACGGCGACGATGTCACGCAACTCAAGCGCACGGACGACCTTAAAAAATATTGGCAAAAAGTGCAAGGCGTTTTTCAAGACCCGTTCGCCGCGTTCAATCAGTTTTACACGATTCGCCGCGTTCTGGGCAACGCGTTGAACGTGCTCGATCATCGCTTGACGGACACGGAACGTTTGCCGCGCGTCGAAGCAAGTCTGCGCGAAGTGGGCTTGGACCCCGACGACGTGTTGAACAAATTGCCCCATCAACTTTCGGGCGGGCAGGTGCAGCGCGTGATGATCGCGCGCGCGTTGGTCGTGGGACCCAAGTTGTTGATCGCGGATGAGCCGACGAGTATGCTCGACGCATCGCTGCGCGTCACCGTGCTGAATCTATTGCTCGATCTCCGCAAGCGGCATAACACGACGATTCTGTTCATCACGCACGACCTGGGGCAGGCGTACTATTTGAGCGACCGCATCCTGGTCATGTATAACGGCGAATTGGTCGAAAAGGGACCGGTTGAGTATGTGTTAGCAAATCCGCAACACGAGTACACCAAACGCTTGATGACCGATGTGCCGCGTTTGCATGGATGGGGCACAGCGTGATTTTGCTCTTCTCCTCCTTCGCCCTCTCTCGCCTCTCTTGCGAAACAGTCGTCGGATTCGGAGAGGCGGAGAGGGTCGGGAAAATTTTTCGCCCACGAAGGACACGAAGGAACACGAAGAAGAAATAAATCTGGTGTCCCTTTGTGTCCTTCGTGGAAAAACATCAGTTTAGTTTCGGCGTGGGCGCGTTAGGAGAAAAGGCAGATGCTTTCACAATCACTAAAAGGTGCTTGGCAATTTCGCCGAGTGGGGACAACCGAGTGGTTGCCGGCAAACGTCCCCGGTGGTGTTCACACCGATTTGCTCGCGGCAAACAAAATCCCCGATCCCTTTGTGGGCGACAATGAACAGCGCGTCAAGTGGGTTGCCGAATCCGACTGGGAATATCGCCGCACGTTTTCGTGCGCGCCCGAATTGCTAAACGAGGATCACGTCCGGCTCGTCTGCGATGGACTCGACACGCTCGCGACGATCAAGCTCAACGGGCAGGAGCTGGGTCGGACCGACAATATGTTCCGGCAGTACACCTGGGATGTTAAACGATGGTTGCGCGCAGATGCGAACGAATTGCAAATCATTTTTGATTCGTCGGTGCGGTACATCGCCGAAAAGCAAAAGGTGCGCGCGCTCCCTGGCACCTCGCACCCAATTCCCGGCGGACCGTACCTTCGCAAAGCGCCGTGCCAGTTCGGTTGGGACTGGGGTCCGCAACTTCCGCCGATTGGAATTTGGAAAGACCTGCGTTTAGATGGATACACCGACGCGCGACTCGAAGAAGTACATTTGCGCCAACACCACGCCGACGGCAACGCGACCATCGAGGCGCGGATCGTCGTCGAGCGCTGGAGTGATGCGCCGCTTGCCGCGACGATGCGCGTCACTGCGCCGGACGGCGCGACCTGGGATGTGCGCGCGACGATTCCCGCGAGCAATCAGGGGACTCTGCAAATCCCAATCGCGAACCCGCAACTGTGGTACCCCAACGGCTATGGCGCGCAACCACTCTACGCTGTTCAAGTGACCATCGCACACGACAATGTGATCGTGGATCGCCGCGAGTATCGCATCGGTCTGCGAACGATCGAGGTGCGCCGCGAAGACGATCCATGGGGGCAATCGTTCGCGTTCGTCGTGAACGGTGTGCCGATATTTGCCAAGGGGTCGAATTGGATTCCGGCGGATTCATTCCCGACGCGCATCGGCGACGCGCACTTGGAAGGATTGATTCGCGCGACCGCCGACTCGCATCAAAATATGCTGCGTGTGTGGGGCGGCGGCTTGTACGAAGAGGAACGCTTTTACGATTTGTGCGACCGCTACGGCATTCTCGTGTGGCAAGAATTTATCTTTGCATGCAATGTTTATCCGCTCGACGATCCTGGGTTTGTCGAAAACGTTCGCGTCGAAGCGATCCAAAACATCCGGCGCGTGCGCCATCGCGCGTGTTTGGCGATGTGGTGCGGTAACAACGAGATCGAATGGCTCTACGCGCCGCGCGGTTGGAATCGTCCCGACTTGAGCGATTTGCAAGACGCGTACGTGCAGTTCTTTCATCACACGTTGCCGGAATGGTGCGCGGCACATGACCCCGCTCGTTTTTATTTGCCCAGCTCGCCCACGTCGTACACGCCGTTTGAAAATCCGAACGGACAGGAACGCGGCGACGCGCATTACTGGGACGTGTGGCACGGGCGAAAACCGTTCACCGCGTACCGCGATCAGTTTCCTCGCTTTATGAGTGAGTTTGGATTCCAGGCATTGCCGCCGCTCGCGACGATTCGGACGTTCGCCGATCAAGCAGACTGGAACATGACCTCGTACATCATGGAACAGCACCAGAAAAATGGAAACGGCAACAGTTTGATGGTTGGGCAGATGCTCGATACGTTTCGACTGCCCAAAGATTTCGACTCGCTCGTTTACTTGACGATGGTGCTCCAAGCTGAAGGCATTCGCTACGGCGTCGAGCATTGGCGGCGAAATATGCATCGCGTTGCCGGCACGCTGTATTGGCAACTCAACGATTGTTGGCAAGTCGCATCCTGGTCGAGTCTGGATTATTTCGGGCGTTGGAAAGCGTTGCACTATGCCGCGCGCCGATTCTATGCGCCGCTTTTGCTTTCCATCGAAGACCAGCCGCCCATGCAAACGCTTCACGTGACGAGCGATCTGCGCGAAACCTGGGAAGGCGTGATTCGTTGGTCGCTCGAAACACTCGATGGCAAGTTGCTGGCTTCAAGCCAAGAAAATGTGCGCGCCGCGCCGCTCGCTTCGACCCAGGTTCGCGCGCTCGATTTTGCAAATCGCGTGACGTACGACAATCGGCGCGAGTTGGTATTCATCGCGGAGCTGATGCAAGGAGAACATCGTCTCGCGTTGCAAACCGCGACCTTTGCGCCGACCAAGCATCTCGCGCTGACCGACCCGGCAATCACAGTAAACGCGCGCGAAGAGAGCGGCTCGCTAACGATCGAACTTTCGTCGCTCTCGTTCGCTCGGTTGGTCGAGTTGTCGCTGCGCGATGTGGACGTGGTTTTCAGCGACAACTATTTCGATTTGCCCGCCGGACGTACCGTCTCGATTACGTGTCCCTTGCCGGCGGGCTGGACGTTAGCGCAAGCGCGCGTCGCGCTCGCCATTCGCTCGGTGTACGATACGTACTAGACAATCGTGAGGCAAGTTTCCAACTTGCCACCCTGATCCGACATCCCAACGAAGCAAGGCAAGTTGGAAACTTGCCCTACATTTTTAAGGAGCTGTATGAACGACAAAATCGAATCCTTGATCGCGCAATTAACGTTGGAAGAAAAAATCACGCTGCTCGCCGGCGCGGATTTCTGGCACACCGTTGCTATCAAACGCCTGGGCATTCCAGCCATCCGCGTGACCGACGGACCGATCGGCGCGCGCGGCACGAGTATGCAGTCCGGCGTCACCTCGGCGTGTTTTCCGTGCGGCACCGCGCTCGCCTCAACCTGGAATCCAGAGATCGTCCAGCGCGTCGGCGAAGCGCTCGCGGAAGAGACGCGCGCCAAGGGCGCGCACATCCTGCTCGCGCCAACCGTCAACATTCATCGCACGCCGCTGGCGGGACGCAATTTTGAATGTTACTCCGAAGACCCGTACCTGACCGCGCGCATGGCAATTGCGTACATCACCGGCTTGCAGAGCAAGGGCGTCGGCGCGTGCATCAAACACTTTGTTTGCAACGATTCGGAATTCGAGCGCATGTCTATGAGTTCAGAGGTGGACGAACGAACGCTGCGCGAAATTTATCTGCGCCCGTTCGAACTCGCGATTCGTGAAGCGAAACCCTGGTCGGTCATGTCGTCGTACAATCGCATCAACGGCGTGTACGCCAGCGAGAACGCGTACACCTTGCTCGATATTCTAAAGGGCGAATGGGGCTTTGACGGCATCGTCATGTCCGATTGGTTCGGCTCGTACAGTCCGAACGTTGCCCGGGGCGGCTTGGATTTAGAGATGCCTGGTCCCGCGCGTTGGATGGGCGATAAAGTGATGGCAGAATTCAAGCAGGGCAACGTTAGCGAAGACATGCTCAACGACAAGGTTCGCCGGCTGTTGCGTACCGTCGAGCGCGCCGGCGCGTTCGCGCATCCCGAATTGCAGCCAGAGCGCGCGATAGACAAGCCAGAACATCGCGCGATTGCGCGGCAAGCCGCCAGTGAAGCCATCGTTCTGCTCAAGAACGAGCGCGCGGTTTTGCCGCTCGATGCGAGCCGCGTCAAATCTATCGCGGTGATTGGCGAGAACGCCAAGTGGGCATCTATTCGCGGCGGCGGCAGCGTGCGCGTCAATCCGCATTACGTCGTCGCGCCGTTCGACAGCATCGCGCAACGCGCGGGCGATTCGGTGCAGGTCGAGTACGCGATGGGATGCGTCACGCGCAAGAACACGCCGCTGCTCGACACGAGTTGGTTGTCGAATGGTTTGACCTTGCAGTACTTTGGCAATCGCGCGTTGGCGGGCGAGCCGGTGCATACCGAAACAACCCGCAACGCCGAGTTCGTGTGGATTGACGACAACCTGGGATTTGTCAAGGGCGCGGATTTTTCCGTGCGCTTGACCGGCGCGTTCACCACGCCCGCGTGTGGGACGTTTGAATTTAGTTTGGCTGGCGTCGGCAAGAGCCGCTTGTTCATCAACGACACACTGCTCCTCAATTCCTGGGACCGCGCGACGGTGTGGGAAACTCGCGAAGGTAAACCGGTCAAGGGCGACATCGCGTTGGACTCCGGCAAGCCGTACCAGTTGACCGTCGAGTATGTGCCGGAGCCAGGTCCGCGGTGGCGTAATCTGCGAATCGGCTGCGCGATCAAACTGCCGGCGGATTCCATCGCGCAAGCCGCCGCGCTCGCGGCAAAATCGGACGTCGCAATTGTGTTCGTCGGTTTGACGGACGAATGGGAGAGCGAGGGGTTTGATCGCGCAGATATGGAATTGCCCGGCGACCAAGCCGGGTTGATCGAGCAAGTCGCCGCGGCGAATCCGCGCACGATTGTCGTCGTCAATGCCGGGTCGCCGATCACGATGAACTGGCTCGATCGGGTCGCGGGCGTTGTCGAGGCGTGGTACCTGGGTCAAGAGACCGGCAACGCGATTACCGATGTGTTGTTCGGCGACGTGAATCCGTCCGGCAAGTTGCCGACGACGTTCCCGAAACGCTTGCAGGACAACCCGGCGTACATCAATTATCCCGGCGAAAACGGCAAGGTCGCGTACGGTGAAGGAATTTTTGTCGGCTATCGCTACTATGACGCAAAAGATGTTACGCCGCTGTTTCCATTCGGCTATGGTTTGTCGTACACGACGTTCGCATACAGTAATTTGCGCTTGAGCCAGACCGATCTCGGCGCGGGCGAGGCGCTTTTAGTGAGCGTGGATATTCAAAACACCGGCGCGCGCGCGGGCAAAGAGATCGTCCAACTGTACGTGCGCGATGCACAGTCACGCCTCGTGCGTCCGGAAAAAGAGTTAAAAGCGTTCGCCAAGGTCGCGCTCGCGCCGGGCGAAATCAAGACGGTGACGCTCGTGGTGGACGAGAACGCGTTGGCATACTACGACCCGGCGATAAAACGCTGGGTCGCCGAAGCGGGCGAGTTCCAGGTATTGGTCGGCAGTTCGTCGCGCGCGATTCACCTGACGGCAAAGTTCAACTTTCAGGGCGCGGCATCCCAATCGCGCCAATGCGCGCGCTTGCACGCCGGCTTGCCGTTGCGGACGTTGATGGAAGACGCGCAAGGCAGAGCGATTTTGTACAAGTATTTCGCCGCGCAGTTGGCGCACATGCACCTGGACGCGGTGGGCGGGATGACGCTCGAACAAATCGCAACGCACGTTCCCCAGTCATTGCCCGCGCAAGTGCTCGACGTCATCAACGAAAATTTGGCGACGATACAGTAAAAGACCCAACGGGGCGCAGTCCGAAACTGCGCCCCGTTTGATAGTGGCGAAAATTTATTTCTAAAAACGCAAGAGCAAAAAATGAATCGTACGAATGAATGGTTGCTGGCGGGCGATATTGGCGGCACGAAAACCGCGCTCGCGATTTATGCGCGTGAACGCGGTCCGCATCAGCCGCTCGCGCAGGCGACCTTTGCAAGCAAAGACTATGCCTCGATGGAAGCCATCGTCCACCGATTTTTGGCGGACCTGGATTTGAAACCGACGCGCGTGTGTATTGACGTGGCGGGTCCGGTCGTTGACCAGCGCGCACAGGTGACCAACTTGTCCTGGGTAGTGGACGCGCGCAAGTTGAGTGAAATGCTCGGCAATACGCCGGTGTGTTTGCTAAACGATCTCGAAGCCATCGCGCATGCGATTCCCTTTCTGGAATCGGCGGACTGGGAAACGTTGAACGAAGGCGCGCCGGTCGCCCAGGGCGCGCTAGCGGTCATCGCGCCAGGCACGGGATTGGGCGAAGCATTTCTAACCTGGGACGACGATGGATACCGCGCGTGCGCTTCCGAAGGCGGTCACGCCGATTTCGCGCCGACAACCGCGCTCGAACGCGACCTGCTGGAGTACATGCAGGCACGGATGGAACACGTCAGTTACGAACGCGTCGCGTCGGGAATGGGACTGCCGAACGTGTACGCGTTTTTCAAAGACGCGCGGCACATGGACGAGCCGGCCTGGTTGCGCGATGCGCTCGCCGCGGCGAGCGACCCGACGCCCATCATCGTGCAGGCGGCGCTCGAAAGCCAGGTCGCGATTTGCGCGGCAACGCTGAATCTGTTTGTGGCAATCCTGGGAAGCGAAGCAGGGAATCTGGCGTTGCGGATTTTGGCGACGGGCGGCGTGTATCTGGGGGGTGGCATGCCGCCGCGAATCTTGCCGTATCTGAAAGAAAGAACTTTTCTGGAACGATTTACGCGCAAGGGACGCTTTGCGGAATTGCTTCGCCGCGTCCCGGTGCGCGTGATTCTCAATCCGCACGCCGCGCTTATCGGCGCGGCGTGTTATGGCTTGCGCGATTAAAATCAGACTGAACGTGTTCTGTATTTTTCGAGTTCTTCCGTCGTTAATTCATCCGGATGAACAAGTTTGTAATGTTTTTCAGCGGCGACTTTGATGCCTTCATCTGTTTGCTCTAGTTCAAATAATGCAATCAGATTTTCCTCCATGAACTGCGCTGCGATCGGACGGCAAACCAGGTTCGGAAATTTTGCCGCGCACATGGCGATGTCTTGTTCAACTTGCACAATGCCAATTCGATCGGTTCCGCCTTTTGCTTGAATCGGCAAAACATATTGCGCGCCGCGTTTGTCAATGCCAATGTACAGTTCGTCGGTTTCGACTTGCCCCATCCCTGGGACGGTTGTCCTCAAATGGTTTTGCAAAGAATAACAGGCAAGCCTAGTGAAAATATCAACGAGTCGGTTGTAACGTAGTTTTGCCAAGACGGCTTGTTCGTCGTTCAAAGCATATTTGACGATGATCCCAGGTGTGGCATCCGGAATCTTGGTCTCGACCAAATTATCCGATGGCGCGATGGCAGATTGAATGACCAGCACGAATTTGTAGCGTGATCGTCCTGCCGCGCGGATAACCCACTCAAAGCCGGAGGGCGCTTTCGTGATGATGCTGTCCGGCAATTGAGTTCGGTATCGAAAAGAATAGAGCACATCGCCCAGGTTTTTGGGCAAGTCCATCTTCAATTTATCCGCCGCGCGGTTGATATCTGATCTTTCAAATTCAACTTCTGTTGCGCCTTCCTGGTAATGCGTGAAAAAAATGGATTCGATCAGTCGAGTATAGCGATTCTTTTCTTCTGCCATGTCGTTTTTTTCTCCTCGCCAACGTAGAATGACGACTTCTTCGCGCAATTGTTCTTTGGTTGCCGTCGCAAAGCGCGTTCTGAAAAGGTCTGTTCTAACGAGTTCGTATCCAACCGTCTCCGCGATTTCCGCCAGCAATCGTCCGGTGCGAATCATCACACGCAAGTAGGAAGCTTGATCGCCGACGACGTACGCCAACCGCGCACCCGGTTTAAGCAAGGGGCGCAGTTCGATCAAATGGCGCGCCATTGCCGCAAAGTAGAGACTCGTGACTCGACCGTACAGCTTTTCAAAACCGGAATTTTTTCCCAGCGCGATTCGGCGAGTTTCAATCGAATCAACAATCTGCCGAATCTCAGCGGGTGTTTCCACCCATTCGTCGTCGTCGTCGTCTTTGTATACCCCGCGCGTATTCGACCGCACCAGTCTCTTTTTCAGTTCGCGCAAATCTTGTTTGGTTTTGATGTAACCCAAGATGACCGATTCGAGCCGCGTGGTTCGTGTGTAATCTTTTTCATTTGGATACGGCGGCGATGTGATCACGGCATCAATCGAATGAGGCGCGATTCCATTAAATTGGAGATGGCTGACCGCGCGCGCATCCGCATTGTAAACCTGACATTCAGGATAGGATTTGCCAGCGACGCGCCGCAAGTCGTTCGCAATCTTTCCAACTTCGGATAACCAGATTGCAATGACCGGCGCGTCTTGCTTTTTTACACCGACTCCGACCTCGGGTCCGAAACGGAGATTGCCGATCTTGAATACCAACGCGTTTGCCAATGCCAATTCGGCATGGCGATAGAATGGTTCGTTGGCAAATTCACGCAAGCAATCCAAAAGCACCAGAGTTTTGTGTAGTGGCAATGAGCTGATTGAATCTGTTAGCAAAAGTTTAGCCGCATCAGGATTGAGCGTTCTTAGCGTCAAGTTTTTGATTTCGTCTTGAAGAATTTGGTTATCGTCAATTCCTTGTGTCTGCAAAATTTTCGATGCCGCTTCGGCAATATCGTGCGCGCGCACCAACAAAATATCGGGATCAATCGACCAATCTGTTTTGACAGAGCTGGCAATGTAGGCAAACGGATTTGCTTCCAATCCAATCGCATGGATTCCATTCAATTTGGCTTCGACCAATGTTGTGCCAGTTCCACAGAAAGGATCGAGCAATGTGCTTTTTTCATCCAGTCCAAAATCCTGAATGTATTGGCGCACAAGATGGGGAGGAAATGAAAGCACAAACCGGTACCATTCGTGGAATGGACGGTCTTGAGAATCCAGTTTGTTGGCTTTACCGTTGATTTCGGGGATGGAAATTATTTCTGGCTCGGCGACTGCGGGAAACGGCAAAACGGTTTGCTCTAACGATTTCATCTAAACATCATGGCTCTCGAATAATCTGCCAAAAGTATACATTCGTTTCCATCACGAGTCAACGACGATTGAATGTTCTGTCATCAATCGCTGACACAAACGCACGCCCATCATCGCGTCTTGTCCGTAATAGTCCGCGCCAGTGTTCGTGCGAACTTGTTCATCAATTTGTCCGCCGCCGATGATAATCGAAAATTTCGCGCCGGTGCGCTTGGCTTCGCCGCGCAAGAGCGACACCGTCTCGCGCATTTTTTCGTGCGCCGAAGTCAGCAGTGCGGACAATCCGACAATGTCCGGTTTGATCTCGACCGCGCGCGCGGCGAACTCCGTCGGCGCAACGTCCACACCGAGATCAATCACCGTAAAGCCATAGCAACTCAGCAACATCGCGAGCATATTCTTGCCCATGTCGTGAATGTCGCCTTGTACCGTGCCGAGCAACACGCGTCCCGAAGATTGTTGCCGGATGCGATGTTCGAGCAAGGGCTGGACGATCTCGGTCACCTCGCGAAAAATTTCGCCTGCCATGATCAAACCCGCCAAGTAATACTCGCCGCGCTCGTAACGCAAGCCGACCTGGCGCATCCCTTCCTGGCATTCTTCGACAATCTTCAAGGGGTCTTCGCCTTCCGTCAACCGTTGGCGCACGAGATCGAGAACGGCATTCTCCTCCAAGTTAGCCACATGCGCGATCAATGCGGCGCGTTGATCGTTGCTCGGCATTTATCTTTCCTTCCTGGGTTGATCCATTCCGTCCAATCGTGGAATGCCCACGCCGGTCGTAAAGCGCAAGCGCGTGCTATGGCAGACGAACCAACCCCAACTGACCGGACGCTCTTTGAGATCGTAGAAAAGATGCTCGATGCAAAACGCCGCGGCGGGTGTGGCGACCTCCAACAGGCGCGCCTCCTCGTCGTTGAGGATCGTCGCTTCGATGCCGAGTTCGCCGCGCTTGAGCAGAGTTTCGCCGATGCCGGTAAACAATCCTTGGAGCGACGTCACTTCCATTTCCGCTTCGACGACCGGGCGCGCGGGATCGTACACCACGTACTCGCGATGATAAAACGCCGGTTGGTTTTCGATCGTCAAGAGGCGACGAATATAGACGACGCGTTGCCCCAGCGCGATATCGAGTTTGCGCGCGGTGCGTTCATCCGCCGTGACGACGCGCGCTTCAAGCAGTTTGACGTTGGTCTGTGGTTTGTTGCTGAACAGACTTTGCAATTCTTTGAGTCCGAATGTCGCCGTGCTTAATTCGACGCCGCGCACGAATGTGCCGCGTCCTTGCGCGGTGCTGATAACTCCCTGGTCGGCGAGGAGGTTGATCGCGCGGCGCACCGTCATCGGGCTGACATCAAAGCGACCGACGAGTTGCGATTCGGAAGGCAACTGGTCGCCGGGCTGAAACACACCGGTCGCCACTTGTCGGCGCAAGATATTGGCGAGCTGGGCATACGCCGGCTCATATGAATCGCGATCAATACGCCCGCTTAGATTCCGCGCGGTGAGTGGTTTCCCTTTTCTAGTCATTTTGCAATACTCGGTTGCCCATCCATCCTTGCGAAGGTTGCAAAAACGCATTTCAATTTCAACACCTTCGCCAAAATCATAAATTCATCCGCGAATAACGCGAATGAATTTAAAAATTAGCAGAGATTCGCGTTATTCGCGGATAAAAAAACGGGTGAAAACGATTTGGCGAAGGTATTGAATTTAAGACACCGCTCGAACCATCGCAAGGATGTGTAGTTGTCATATCTGTAGGATATTCACAAAAACGAAAATGTCAATACGCTTTCTCATCAAAAAACACTTGAATAATAGCCAATTTGACAACTTCCCTATATAAGTGTATAATCGGGGTGGATTCAAGACAATGGCGACTAGGAATCTCTCTAGCACTCGTGTAATCGCTTGCGCGACGGTCATCGAGGAGATGCTCCCCTTTCTCCCCGGTGATGTCTCGTATGATATCCTCGAATTCGGTCTTCACCTTCACCCCAACGATCTGAAGAACACATTGCAAAAAAAGATCGAGCAAGTCAGTCCGCACGCCGATATGGTGTTGCTGGGTTACGGCTTGTGCTCGATGGCGGTGATCGGTCTCCGCGCGACCACTGCCACGCTCGTCGTGCCGCGCACCGACGATTGTATCGCGATTTTTCTGGGATCGTGCGCGGCGTACAAAGAGCAGATCAACCGCGAACCGGGAACGTACTATCTCACGAAAGGTTGGATCGAGGTCGGCGATAGTCCGTTCGAAGAGTACAAACGCCTCGCCGAAAAATATGGCGCGACCAAAGCAAAGCGCATGATCAATCTGATGCTCAAGAATTACACGCGGCTTGGTTTTATCAATACCGGACAATTCGAGCTCGAACGATATCGCCAATACGCGCGCAACACCGCCGAGCAGTTCGGACTGCGCTTTGAAGAAATCGAAGGGTCGCCCGCGCTCGTCAAGAAAATGATCTTTGGACCCTGGGATGACGAGTTCGTCGTCGTGCCGCCCGGGCAAACGATTTTGTACGAACACTTTTTCCCTCCCGCGCGCGATTAAATCAAGGGGACGCAGACGAACGCAGATTTTATTCTTATCCGCGTTCATCCGCGCTCATCCGCGTCCCAATTCCGAAGGAGCGGTAGATGAAAATTATTGGCGAAAAAATTAACGGCACTCGCGCCCAGGTTAAGAAAGCGATTGCCGAACGGAATGCTGAATTCATTCAGAACCTGGCAAAGAAACAAGTCGGAGGCGGCGCGCATTGGCTCGATGTCAACGCGGGCACACCGCCCGATCGCGAGCCGGACGACCTGGTGTGGCTTATCCAACTCGCGCAAGACGCGGTGGATGTGCCGCTCTGCCTGGACAGCGCGAATCCCAACGCGTTGCGCGTCGCGATGAAGCACGTCAAAAAGACGCCGATGATCAACTCGATCAGTGGCGAACAAACGCGCTTGAGTGGCATCCTGCCCATCGTCGCCGAGTTCGGCTGTGAAGTCATCGCGCTGTGCATGGACGACAAGGGCATTCCGCCGACGGTTGCCGCGCGGCTCGACGTGATCCGCAACGTGTTCGCGGCAACGCGCCGCGCCGGCGTGCCCGACGAGAAAGTGTACGTGGATCCGTTGGCGATGACGATTGCGACGAACACCGAAGCGAGCCGTATCACCTTCAACACGATGCGCGCGATCCGCGCGGGATTTCCGCAAGCGCACATTTCTTGCGGGTTGAGCAATGTATCGTTTGGCTTGCCGGTGCGCGCGTTGATCAATCGAACTTTTCTGGCGCTCGCGCTCGATGCCGGCATGGATACCGCGATTATTGATCCGAACGACCGCGAACTGCAAGCGACGATGCTCGCCGCCAATCTTTTGCTGGGTCGCGACAAGCACTGTTTGAACTATACGCGCGCGTATCGCGCGGGATTATTGGAAAACAAACCGAGTTAAACGTGGGTGCGCGAGAATCAAGCGCCCAAGTCACTTTCAAAGGAGAAGGGTATGTCAGAAAAACTGGTCAACGCGATTGCGGACATGCAGGAAGAAGAGGTCCTTGCGCTCACCCAGCAATTGTTGGAAAATGGGACCGACCCCATGACCATTCTCGACGATTGCCGGCTCGCGATGGAAATTGTCGGCAAACGATTTGAGGAAGGCAAGTATTTCATCCCAGAGTTGATCCTCGCCGGCGAGATGCTCAAGTCCATCTCCGCCGTGGTCAAGCCGCGCGTCACCGGCGCCGCGGAAACCGCCAAGCAAGGCGCGAAGGTGTTGGTCGGCACCGTCAAGGGCGACATTCACGACATCGGCAAAGACATTGTCGTGTTCATGCTCGACGTGAATGGTTTTGAAGTGAAAGACCTGGGTGTGGATGTGCCTATCGAAAAATTCATCAGCGAAGTCAAGAGTTACCAACCCAGCATCGTCGCGCTCAGCGGTTTTCTCACGCTGGCGTACACTTCGATGAAAGAAACGGTGGACGCGATCAAAGCGGCGGGGTTGCGCAACGATGTCAAGATCATGATCGGCGGTGGCACAGTGGACGATCAGGTACGCCAGTATGCCGGGGCGGATGCCTTCGGCAAAGATGCGATGGAAGCGGTCGTGCTCGCCAAGCAGTGGGCAGGAGGAAAGTAAAATGGCAACGAATTCTTTTCAAGACGCAGATGTCGGCAAAAGTCCTCAGCAACTTTTTGCCGAGCGCGCCAAGCGCATTCAGGATGCTTTGCAACTCAAGCAACCCGACCGTATCCCGATTCAACTCGGCATGGGTTACATGCTGGCGGAGATGGGCGGCATCACGCGGCAAGAGCAACACGAGAACGGCGCGAAAGAATTGGAATTGCTGGAAAAGGCGGCGTTGCACTTTCAACCCGACAGCATCATGGGCGTGTTCAATAATCCCGCGCCCGGTCTGGTGGTGGGCGACCGCATGACCAAGTTCCCAGGTCATGGTTTGGATCCGAATGGCTCGTTCCAGTTCGTCGAAGGCGAGTACATGAAGGCGGAAGATTACGACGCCTTTCTCGACGACCCCGCCGATTGGAGCATTCGCAAGTATTGGCCCCGCGTCTTCCCACGACTGGAAGGGCTAGCCGTCCTCCCGCCGCTAGGTATGGCGGCGTTCGGTCATTATAGTTTGTTCAACCTGGGAGTGTTCAAAGCGCCGCCCGTCGTCCAGGCACTGCAAACGCTTGCCAAAGCGATCGAAGCGCAAGCAGCCGGCGATGCGCGTGCCGTCCGCGGGGTTCAGCGCATGATCGAACTGGGATTCGCGCCGCCCACGTTCATGGGTTCGCTGATCGAAGCGCCGTTCGATTTCATGTCCGACACCTTGCGCGGGATGCGCGGCATTTTTCTCGACATGCACCGCCGACCGGAAAAATTGCTCGCGGCGCAAGAAAAGGTCTTGCGCTTTGAGCTCGAATTCGCGATCAACTGGAGTCGCGCGACTGGCATCAACGTCGCGTTCATTCCGCTGCATCGCGGCTCGGACGGATTCATGTCGCTCCCGCAGTTTGAAAAATTCTATTGGCCCCAATTGAAAGCAATGATGGTGGGCTTGGTCAACGCGGGCATCCAGCCCTTTGTCTTTTACGAAGGGGTTTGGAATCAACGCCTGAAATATCTGGCAGAGTTGCCCAAAGGTAAGACCGCGGGCTTGTTCCAGTCCAGTGACATTTTCAAGGTCAAGGAAATCGTCGGCGATACGATGTGCATTATGGGCGGCATGCCTAACTCGTTGTTGCAAGCTGGTACCGCAGACCAAGTGCGCGATCTGACCAAGAAACTGTGCCAGATCGTCGGCAAAGGCGGCGGCTATATTATGAGCGTCGGCGTCGGCGAGATGGAAGGTTGCAGACCAGACCTCGTCAAAGTTTGGGTAGATGCGACGAAAGAGTACGGCGTGTACTAATTTTGCGCGGTTCGCAAAATAGCATACAATTCGTTCTGGGCGCATAGCGCATTGCAACTTGTTCTGCACTATGCGCCCGCGTTTTACCTCAACTGGAGTTCTAGAAAGCGATGACGGCTTTTCAAATAGATTTCGAGCCGGTGGGACGTCGCGGTGAATGTCCCCATGACCAATCCTTGCTCGATTGCGCGCGCCAACTTGCCGTTGACCTGGTCAACGTGTGCGGTGGCATGGGCAGTTGCGAACGCTGCAAAGTCCAGGTTGTGTCTGGGCAAGTCTCTCTACCCACCGTTGACGAAAAAAATATTTTGACCCCGCGCGAATTGGAGCGAGGTTATCGCCTCGCGTGCCAAACGTTTCCACAAAGTGATGTCAAGTTGCGCGTTCCCCCGGAATCACTCACCGCCCCGCAACGTACCCAGCTCGAAGGATTGCAAGTTGAAATTCAACCCGACCCGCCGATCCGTACTTTCGATATTCAACTCACCCCACCTACGCTCGAAAACCCACGTGCGGACGACCTGGGTCTCTGGTCGGCGTTAGCCGGCGAGCATCACGTCGAACCTGGGACGATTGATTACCATGTCTTGCAAACGCTCTCGCCACACTTGCGCGATTTGAATTGGCGCGTTCGCGTTGGATTACGCGGAAACGAAATCGTCGCGGTGAGCGCGCCGGCGACGCGTTGGCTCGGTCTCGCAGTGGACATTGGCACGACCAAGATCGCGGGCTATCTCTTGGATTTGGAAACTGGACAGACGCTCGCATCCCAGGGCTTGATGAATCCGCAAATTTCGTACGGCGAGGATGTGGTCACGCGCATTGGCATCGCGTGTCAAGGAGCTGCTCAAGCCGCGCGCATGCAAAAGTTGCTCACCGACGCGTTGAGTCAGTTAGCCGCGGATTTGTGCGCGACGATCAGCGCGAATCCAAGCGAGATTGTCGAAGCGGTCGTCGTCGGCAACACCGCGATTCACCATCTCTTTTTGCGCTTGCCGGTGCAACAACTGGGATTCGCGCCGTACGTGCCAGCCACACGCGCCGCGCTCGATGTCAAGGCGCGCGACCTGGATTTGAACATTGCGCCGGGCGCGTACGTGCATTTGCTCCCCAACATCGCCGGTTACGTCGGCGCGGATCACGTCGCGATGATCTTGGCGACGCGTCTCGCCGAATTGAAAGGCGTCGTGCTCGCGCTCGACATCGGCACCAACACCGAGATTTGTCTGAACCATCGCGGCAAGATGACGAGCGTGTCATGCGCGTCGGGTCCGGCATTCGAAGGCGCGCACATCAAATTCGGAATGCGCGCCGCGCCAGGCGCAATCGAGCATCTGTTGTTGACGAAAGAAAAATTAGAGTATCAAACGATTGGCGGCGTCGCACCAGTCGGGGTGTGCGGGTCGGGATTGCTGGACGCGGTCGCGCAATTGCGCTTGAATGGGATACTGGATCGGCAAGGTCGTATGGGCGATCACGCGCGCGTCCGCGTTCAGAGTGGGATGCGCGAATTTGTGATTGTGAGCGAGGAAGAACGTCAAGGACTGGACGCGCTCACGATCTCGCAAAAAGATGTACGCGAATTGCAATTGGCGAAGGGCGCGATCCGCATGGGGATTCAGGCGTTGGTTGCCGACGCGGGTCTCACCGAAAACGACATCGAGCAAGTCATCATCGCCGGCGCATTCGGCACCTTCATTGACGTGTCGAGCGCGGTCACGATTGGGATGTTGCCGCGATTACCTTTGGAGCGGTTCAAACAAGTCGGCAATGCGGCAGGCACGGGCGCGCGCCTCGCGCTCATCTCGCGCGAACAGCGCGCATTGGCGAAGCAAATCGCGCAGCGCGATGCGTACATCGAGTTGGCGAGTGTTCCCGGTTTTCAACGCAAGTACGCCGAAGCGACGTACCTGGAATAAACGAGTCTTCGAAATCGTTCTTGCGCCGCGATGCGCTCGCCCAACCCATTGAACATTATTATTCGCGCGATTTGCGCGGATGCGCGAATGAACACGCGGACGCGAGTTGCCGCACACCTTCGCGAATCTCGCGCGCGTTGACCGCCGCGTAACCGAGCACCAGTCCACCGCGCGCCAAACGCGCGAGCGCATAATCGGACAGCGCCGGTGTTTCGACATTATGCTTCGCCGCGCGTCGCGAAATCACGCGATCATCCACGCCTTTCGGCAAGCGCGCCAGCACGTGCAACCCCGCTTCTTCCGACGTAATCTCCAGTAGCCCACCCAGTTCGCGCGCGACAGCGTCCACCAACGCCGCGCGTCGTTCCGCGTACAACGTTCGCATGTGCCGTACGTGCCGCGCGAAAAATCCCTCCGCGATAAAATCGGCGAGCACGGCTTGATCGAGCGTCGGCGATTGACGATCCGCCATCGCGCGCGCGGCGACGAACGCGTCCACCAAGTTCGGCGGCACGACCAGGTAACCCAGGCGCAATGCGGGAAACAGCACCTTGCTGAACGTGCCGATGTAGATCACTCGCTGCGCGTTGTCCAATCCTTGCAACGCGGTGAGCGGTCGCCCCGCGTACCGATATTCGCTATCGTAATCATCCTCCAAAATCCAGGCATTCGAATGCGTTGCCCACTCCAACAAAGTCAGTCGGCGCGCCAGACTCATCGTCACACCGAGCGGATATTGATGCGACGGTGTGACGTACGCCAGGCGCGCGTCGGCGTTTTTCGCAACGCCGACTTCCACGCGCAATCCCTCCGCGTCCACGGGCACCGGGACTAGCCGCGCGCCCGCCGCAAGCAATGCGCCGCGCGCGCCGCGATAACCTGGGTCTTCGATCCACGCGATATCGCCGGAGTCGAGGAGCAAGCGCGCGGCGAGATCAAGCGCCTGTTGCGAACCGGCGACGACGATCACTTGCTCCGGATCGCACCGCACGCCGCGCGATGCGCCAAGGTACGCGGCGATAGATTCGCGCAACGGACGATAACCCGCCGGTTCGCCGTACCCGAGCGCGTCGCGCGGCAGATCGCGCCAACGTTTGTGCGCGAGCCGCCGCCACATCGCAAAGGGGAATTCGTCGAGTGCGGGGATGCCGGGACGGAACGCGCGCGGCTTGTCGCTATCCTGCCAATCGCGCGCCGGCGCGGACGCCATGATCGCGCCGCGCTTGGATAGTGTGGCGCGCGCCAACATCGCGCGCGAAGGCGCACTGCTTTGCGCGCGTACTTGCAGGACCTGATCGGGCAAGGCGTGGCTGACGTACGTCCCGCTGCCAACCTTGCCCTCGATGTAGCCCTCCGCCAAAAGTTGTTCGAACGCGTTGACGACCGTGTTCCGCGAGACGCCCAGTTCCGCCGCGAGCGCGCGCGTCGGCGGAAGCCGCACGCCAGGCGCGAGCCGATGTGTAAGAATCGCGTGACTCAAACGATAATAGAGTTGACGGTGCAACGCGGTGGGCGTGCCGCGTTCGAGATCCAATGCCGCGAGCGTAAGAAATGCCGCGCGTTTTGCCATAACGCCCTCCAAAAAGTGGTACCTTCAATTTAGCGAAAAATGGCACTTGTGTCAAGACCACTTTTAGGTTACATTATGGCGCATGAAAACAATTTCCTTAGCCCAAGTCAAACGCCAAGACCGCGCTGTCGAGGATGAAGCATGGATTCGGGCGATGCTCCATCGCGCGGCAATCGGGATCATGGCGACCGCCCACGAGGGTCAGCCGTACATCTCCGCCCGGCACTATGTTTTCGACGAAACCGCGGACGCGATCTACATGCACGGCGCGCCCGCCGGGCGCACGCGCACCGATGTTGAGGACAACCCGCGCGTCTGTTTCAGCGTCAACGAGATTGGGCGACAATTGCCCGCGCCGACTGCATTCGCCATGAGCAGCGAGTACGCGAGCGTCGTCGTGTTCGGACGCGCGTCGGTCGTCGCCGATGAAGCGGAAGCCGCGCACGCGTTGCAGTTGCTCCTCGAAAAATATTTTGCACATCTCGAGTACGGCATGGATTATCGTTCCATTTCGCCGCAAGAATTGGCGCGCACTGCCGTGTATCGCATCGAGATCGAGCAATGGAGCGGCAAGCGGAAACAAGTCGCCGAAGATTTTCCGGGCGCGTTTTGGTACGACGCGGCGCATGCTTCGTCCAGCGCGAATTCGTAAATCGAAAATCAAAAATAGGAGCACCCATGTTTGCCTGGTTCATATTATTCTTGCTTGGCGCGATCTGGGGCGCATCGTTCTTGTTCATCAAAGTCGGCGTCGCCGAGATTCCGCCGTTCACCTTCGTCCTGGGACGAACGTTGATCGCCGCGACCGTCTTGTTCGGCGTGATGCGATTTCGCCGCGAAGCGTTCCCGCGCACGCGCGCATTATGGACGACGTTCATCGCGCTAGGAATTTTGAACGGCGTGATTCCGTACACGCTGATCACCTGGGGCGAAACGCACATCACGAGCGGCTTGGCATCCATCTTGAACGCGGCGATGCCCTTGTTCACCGTTTTGCTCGCGCATTATTGGACGCACGACGAACGCATGACGATGCCCAAGATGCTTGGCGTGTTGGTCGGATTTGTCGGGGTCGTCATTGTTTTCCTGCCGGAATTGCGCGGGGGAATTCAAATCGAATTCTGGGGACAGCTGGCAGTCGTCGGCGCGGCGTTGAGTTACGCGGTTGCAACGATCATGGCGCGGCGCACCTTGCGCGGCGTGTCGCCAGTGCTTGCCGCCGCGGGGCAACTTGGCACGGCGGCAATGTGGATGGTGATACCCAGCATAGTCATTGATCGTCCGTGGACGTTGCGTCCAACGTTGCCTGCGCTCGGCGCATTGGTCACGCTGGCAATCCTCGGCACCGCAGTCGCGTATATTTTGTACTACTGGCTCGTCAATCACACCGGCGCGACGCGCACGTCGCTGGTCACATATCTGTTGCCGATCTTCGGCGTGATGTGGGGCGCGGTGTTGTTGCGCGAACCGATTGCATGGGAAGCGATCCTGGGATTGAGTCTTATCCTGGCAGGGGTGATCTTGGTGAATCGCAAATTTGCGCCACAAACGAAAATCGTGGGCGCGATGGTCGAGTCGAGTGACTAGAGTGGCTACCTGAGTTTCGCCATCGCGCGCACCGGGAAGGTGCCGACGCCTTTCCACTTGGGCGGCACCGCGCTAAATGTGAATCCTTCGTCGGGCAATTCGCCCAGGTTGCACAAGTGCTCGACGATCAGAATGTCCGATGCCAACAAAATCGAATGAACGGGGCGGGACTTGACCTGGCTCGTGTTGTCAATGTTCATCGAATCAATGCCAACCAGTTTGACGCCGCATGTTTGCAAATACACCGCCGCATCCTCGGTCACGTAGGGATGATTTTGAAAATACGCGTCGGTGTTCCAATGAACATCCCAGCCCGTGTGGACCAAGACCGCCTTGCCGCGCAGTTCCTTGTCTTGGAAGAACGTCGCGTCCACCGCTAACGAGTTACGATAATCCGCGCGGACAACGATGCCTTCGAGGTCGGCGAACGCCTCTAGCCCCATTTGCGATAAATCCTTGCCGTCCGCGTACCGGTGAAACGGACAATCCACGTACGTGCCGGTGTTCGTCACCATTTCGATTTTGCCGATTTGAAATTCGGTCCCCGGCGCGTACACCGCGCGCGATTTTTCGCGGCTCAAATAATCGCAGATGATCGGCGCGGGCAACCCCTTGTACGTGACCAGACCATCCTCGATGGTGTGACTCAGATCAATGAACTTGATGCGTTTGTCCATGAATGCGATTTCCCTTTCATCGCGAATGTTAGTCCGTACCAGCAACCGCTTTCAAAAACGCGGTGACGAGCGGATGGGGTTTCTCGGGCGTGGAGCGCGCCTGGGGCACAAACAGTGTGCCCAGAAAAAATGGATGGTCCGGCAACTCGATCACCCGAACCGCTCCCTCCGAATCGGACCCTGTGACGCGCAGTGAGCCGCTCGTCAAGAATTGCATCTTGTCGGGGTTCACGCCAAAGTTGCAGTAATACTCTTCGATGGCGGATCGCGCACCATAGAACGCCGCCACATGCGAATCCGCGCCAAAATTCAATTTCATCGCGCGTCCAACTAGTGAGCACTCTAGCCGTGAGATGAACAGATTGGACGCGTAGGGATCGTACTCGGCATGTTGCGCGTCCTGGAAACCCAGGGCGTTACGCGCGTACTCGATGATCATGTGTTGAAAGCCGCCGCACGTGCCCAGGCAAGGGATGCGGTTCTCCCGCGCGTGTTGAATCGCCCAGAGCGCCCTGTCCATGTTTTTGTATGGACTGCCGGGCGCGACCCAGATTCCGGAATAGCGCGCGAAAAGAGAAGGTGCGATATCCTCGGTCGAGACCCATTCGCCGGCGACGCCGATGCCGAGCGTGTCACACGAATGTTGAGTCGCCGCGTTCGTCGCGCGATGTGTTTTCGATGTCAGCGTGAATTCTCCCAGTAAAGCAACGTACTTCATCTGCAAGTTCCTTTATTGGCAATTTTGGAAAATTGCCCCACGATTTTACATGCCGGCATTGTCAAGCGCCTGGGCGAGATCGGCAATAATATCGTCGGCATCCTCGATGCCAACCGACATTCGCACCAAGCCCTCGCCGATGCCGACCTGGGCGCGTTCTGCCGGTGTCAGTCCGCGGTGCGACGACGATGCCGGATGCAAGACCAGCGTGTAAATATCGCCCAGCGTCGTCGCGGGCAGACATAGTTCGAGCGCCTCCATGAAACGGAATGCCTTGGCGCGATCCGCCCCAACAATTTCGAACGACACCATTCCGCCAAAGCCGCGTGCGCCAAAAAGTTTTTGCGCCAACGCGTGTTGAGCATGATTCGACAATCCAGGATAATTAATCCACGCGACCTTCGGATGCTGGGTGAGCCATTCCGCGATGCGCGCCGCGTTCGCGCACTGCTGGCGCATTCGCAACGGCAACGTCTTGACGCCGCGCAATGCCAGCCACGCCTCGAACGGACCGAGCACTCCGCCGACGAGTTTGTTCAACTCGTACAGCGTACTTTTATTTTTATTCGCCGTCACCACCACGCCTGCCATCACATCGCCATGTCCGCCAATGTACTTGGTCGCGCTGTGCACGACATAGTCCGCGCCGTGCGCGATGGGATTGCACAAGTACGGCGAGCCGAACGTATTGTCGATCAGACACTGCGCGCCATAGCGATGCGCCAAATCCGCGAGCGCCGGGATGTCAGCCACTTTGAGCAAGGGATTCGAAATCGTTTCCGCCCACAGCGCAACAGGACGCGTTTCAGCCAGCGCCGCTTCAACCGATGCCAGGTCGGTCACATCCACCCATCGCGCGGTCGCGCCCAATTGCGAAAAGAGACGTTGCAGTAAGGTGAAGGTCGCGCCGTACACATCCATCGCGCCGACCACGGTCGTTCCCGCGCGCACGCCCGCGGCTAACAACGCGGCATGAACCGCCGCCATTCCCGAAGCGTAGGCGTGCGCCGCTTCGCCGGCTTCGAGTTCCGCGATCGCTTGCTCAAATGCGGCGACGGTTGGACTGCCGTAACGCGGATAGACGTATCCTTCACGCGTCGTCGCAAAGATCGCGTCCAAATCGTCCATGCTTTCGTACACAAAACCGACCGTCGGGTGAATGGGTGTGGCAACCGGTGTATAGTCACCCTGGAGCGCACGTTCGCCCGCGTGCACGGCGCGTGTGACAAATCCCTTGCGGCGTAATTCTTTCATCGAGTTCCTCCTCGAATTGTTTTAAAAACCTATTTCAGCATCATTTGCGAGGAGTGCAGCGACGAAGCAATCACTCCTCCCAACCCTCCCCTTAGCAAGGGAGGGCTAGGGTGGGGTTGGGGATTGCTTCGGGCAAGGACCACCCTTGCAATGACACCTGGGTAGTTACGAACGCGACCGCTCGACCTCGACGCGATTGTCGTGAAAGACCGCGCCTTCCATATCCGAATCGCGTTCCGCGACGGTGGCGTTCGCGTTGGAGGGGTGGCTATTCAACTTGACCCAGTAGCCCTTGGGACTCATCGCCAACCCAGGACGAATGACATCGCTCACTTGTACCATCGCGTAGAACTCGCCGCGATCATTGAAGATGCGCGCGTGATCGCCATGCGATAACTTGCGATGCGCGGCATCCGTGGGATGGAGAATCACGCGAATCGGTCCGGCTTGTCTTGCCAGGTCGGGTTTGTTCGCGAACGTGCTGTTTAAGAAATAGTGCGACGCCGGGGTGATGAGGATTAACGGATAGCGCATTGCCAATTCCGCATCTACAACTTCCTGGGATGGGATAAAAGTCGGCAAGGGATCGAATCCGTCATTCGCCGCTTTCTTCGAGTAGAACTCGATCTTGCTCGACGGCGTTGGAAAACCGAGCGGGTATGCGTGAGTTGGTTGTGGATAATTCAAACGCGCCCATCCCTGCTCCTTGAGTTTTTCCAAAGTAATTCCGTGGAGCGAGGGATGCTCCGTGTCGAGGAACGCGCGCGCCAGGTCTTCGTCGCTATCGTAAAGGTACGAATCGGTTAGTCCCATTTGTCGCGCCAAACGACGAAGGATTTCGGTGTTGGCAAGACATTCGCCGGGCGGCGCCACTGCTGGCTCGTTCCACATCACATAGAGATGTCCGTACGCGTTAAGAATATCCGCGTGTTCGGGCTGCATTGTGGAGGGCAACACGAGATCCGCGTAATCCGCGGTATCGGTTTGAAAGTGGTCAACGACGACTGTGAACAGGTCCTCGCGCGTCAATCCCCGGCGAATCTGGTTTTGATCGGGATTGCTCGCGGCGGGATTCGCGCACAAGATCAGAAGCGCCATCACCGCCGGGTTCGCGACCTCGAGCAGACTCTCGCCGAGACGCGACATCATGAGCACGCGCGTCTTGGCTGGTCGCAGATCGGGACGAAAGAGGCGCGCGAAATTTCCCTGGCAATAATCGCCGGTCGAGTACACCGCGCCGCCGCCCCGGTATTGCCAATCGCCGGTCACACCTGGGATGGTCATGATCGTTCGCAGAGCCATGCCGCCGCCGGCGTGACGTTGCATGCCCATTTTGGTGAGGATGCTCGTCGGTCTGGTTGTGGCGAGACGTTCGCCCAGCGCGCGAATTTTTTCTTCCGCGATGCCGGTGATCCGCGCGACGCGTTCCGGCGGATATTCCGCGATGCGTTCGCGATAATGATCCCAGCCGAGCGTGTTCTGTTCGATGAACGCGCGATCCTCCGCGCCCAGCGTGACGACGAGGTTCAAGAGTCCGAGCGCAAGCGCGGCGTCCGTCCCAGGAATGATGGAGATATGTTCGTCGGCTTGATCGGCGGTGCGCGTGCGGATCGGATCAATCACGACGACATACGCGCCCTGGGTGCGCGCTTGGTTAATAAAGCGCCAAACATGGTTGTGACTCGTGAGCGGATTCGTGCCCCAGAGCATGATCAACTTGGAATGACGACATTCTTCCGGATCCATGCCATCGCGCGACCCCATCGTGTAGATCGTGCCCAGACTTCCCGCGCGCGAGCAGATATTTCCCAGGTGAACCGACGCGCCGAGCGTATTCCACAATCGTTGACCCACGCCCGCCTCGCCTTGGAGAAATCCCATATTGCCGGTTCCAACGTACGGCAAAATCGCTTCGCCGCCGTGTTGCGCGATGATCGCGTTCAATCGTTCCGCCATCTCGCCCAGCGCCTCGTCCCAGGTGATGCGCGCGAATCGTCCTTCACCCTTGCGACCGACGCGCCGCAACGGATAAAGCAATCGGTCGGGCGCAGACACATGCTCCAAGTAGTTGTTCATCTTGGCGCACAGACTGCCGCGCGTGAACGGATGATCGCGCGCGCCGCGCAACGCGACGGCGTGACCATCCTCGACGGTTATTTCCCAACTGCACGTATCGGGGCAATCCAGCGGACATGCGCCTCGGACTGTGCGTTGATTATTCGCAGACATGGCTCACCTCACTGATTCATCTCGGTTTACGTGATCCAGAGTTTACACATCTCGCAAACAATTTGCAAACGCGCCTGTCGGTGGGGTCACTCCGCCGGTGAGCGCGGCAGTGATAATCAATTTATCCAACGAAATCCTCCATTAAGACAAGCACAAGAAACGGATCTGGGTTGCGCGCGAGAAAATCAGAGGATGCTGAGAACCCCTTCGACCGTATGGCGCAAATGTTCCACCAACAACACTTTCGCGCGATCAACCTCGCGGTAGCGACACGCGGCGATGATCGCGGTGTGGTCGGCGATTGCCATTTCATCGCGCGCGAGGATGGACGAGTACATTTGACGATAGCACGCCGAGCGGAGCGCGAGACTGCTGACGAGTTCGAGCAAAAGCGGTTGACGAGCCGGGGTGTAAAGCAGAACGTGAAATTCTTGGTTGATTTGCAATGCTAACGCGTGGTTCTGTTGTTTTGCCGCTTCCGCAAAACGTTGTTGCACCGCCTGGATTTTATCAAAATCCTGATCGGTCATTTGGGGAATCGCCAGATCGATTCCAAGCGGTTCGCGCGCCTGACAAATGCGATAAATTTCAAGCAGACCGTCGTGCGAGAGTTCACTAACATACGCGCCGCGATGGGGTGTTATCGTCACTAATCCCTCTGCCGCCAGCAGTCGCAATCCCTCCCGCACCGGGATGAGACTGACATCTAGCGCGCGCGATCTCGTTCTGGTCAAGCCGTTGACCGGGAACATGCTGCTCAATGAAAATCGCATTGAGGAGTTGCGTTCGAACGAATTTCGAGGTCGTTTTACGTTTATCCTTGGCAATTGAAATTGCCCCGCATGAGCCGTTGGCTGGTCGCCCGCCTACGCGGGCGAAATGCGGCGTCCACGTAGGTGGACGCCCGGCGGAACGCCCACCAAAGGCAATTTCAATCGCCCATTTTAACTCCACGATTCAGTGTTGGGCTACCAAATCATAAATTCATCCGCGAATAACGCGAACCCTGGCACTTGCGTTCCCGCCAGGGCAAGTGTAACGCGAATGAATTTAAAAATTAGCGGAGATTCGCGTTATTCGCGTATAAAAAAACGGGCGAAAACGATTTGGCGAAGGTAACGTTTATAATACATCTTTAATTTTTGTTTGCTCACAATTCACCGCCGAGATCACGAACTTAACGGATAGGTCAAATCGCCTACTGCGAATTACGCCAACCGACGGTAGAACAGTATGTTGTTTGGTGGTACAATTGAATTACCAAACCAGGTCTGCTCTTGGGAGACACGATGAACACTGACAAGGAATATATTCCCGCGTTGCGGTTTCGTGTTCTAACTCCGTTGTACGATCCACTCTTGCGCTGGGGCATGCGCGAACTCACGTTCAAGCGGCGTCTCATTGAAACCGCACGCATCGCAACTGGATTCCGCGTACTCGATCTCGGTTGTGGCACCGGCACGCTGACTGTCCTGCTCAAGCAAACGCATCCCGCTGCCGAAATCATTGGCATGGACGGCGATCCAACGGTGCTGGCAATGGCGCGCGCAAAAGCGGCGCGACAAAACGTGACGATCACTTTTGACGAAGGGATGGCTTTCCAACTGCCGTACCCCGCTGACTCATTTGACCGGGTCGTTTCGAGTCTCGTGATGCACCACTTGACGACCGCAGACAAATCGCGCGCATTGCGCGAGACATTTCGCGTGCTCAAGCCAGGCGGCGAATTGCTCGTGGTAGATTTTGGCGAACCACACAATTCGCTCGCGTGGCTGATTTCGCGCGTGACGCGGCGACTCGAAAGGACTGACGACAATATCCTGGGACGTCTGCCCGACATGTTTCGCGGTGCGGGCTTTCAATCCGTCCAAATCGTCGAACAATTTATGAGTGTGTTTGGTACGCTGGCGTTGTATCGCGGATGCAAACCTTGATGTCACATGGGAGGATTCGATGCGAACGATATTTTTGTTTCTACTCGTGGCAATGCTCGCGCTCGCCGCATGCGGGACGCCGGCGCTCAACGCGCCGACGAAGGTAAACGTCGCAGACGGTTCGTACACGAATGTTGCGCCCGCGCTGTTGAAGCAGATGCTCGCGACAAAAGATTTCGTCTTGGTCAACGTGCACATTCCGTATGCCGGCGAAATCGAAAAGACGGATGCGTTCATCCCGTACGACGAGATTCAGCCAAACATTTCCAAATTTCCCGCCGACAAGAATGCCAAGATTCTCTTGTACTGTCAGTCGGGTCGCATGAGCACGATCGCAGCGGAAGAGTTGGTGAAACTGGGTTACACCAACTTGTGGCACCTTGACGGCGGAATGAGCGCGTGGGAAAACGCGGGCTTGCCAGTCATTCGAAAGTGAGATGACGCGATGAAAGAAGCAACCTTGGAGATTGGGGATTGGAAATCGGTCCTCGATGCGCAGTGCATCGAACACTGCTTGCTGCAGGTGCGCGGCGTGCATCACGCCGACGCGAATTTTATGAGCGGGACGGTCACGGTGCATTTCGACGAAACGCAAACCTCTGTTGCCGCCATGAAAAAAATGCTTGACGAACGGGGATTCGAGTGCATGCAGTCCATGCCGCGACACCTCGTCAAAGACGCCGACCCACCTGCCGCGACGATGACGATGGATCAGCACGCCGCGCACATGGGACACGTGATGCCGACCTCACCCCCTGCCCCTTTCCTAAAAGGAGAGGGGAGTCACGCGGCGCATGGCGAAACCGCCGCGATGGCGCACGAGACACTTGCACCGCACGCAAGTGCAGGTGTGGGGCATGGCGCGGGAATGACGATGGACGCGATGGTGCGCGATATGCGAAATCGGTTTCTTGTGGCGCTCGTGTTCGCGCTTCCAATTTTTCTCTACTCGCCGCTCTTCACCGATTTTTTCAAAATCGTTTTGCCGGTGCCGTTCGGTTTGAGCAACAAACTCTTTTCATTCATCCTCGCGACGCCGCCGATTTTGTACAGCGGTTGGATTTTCTACATCGGCGCGTGGCGTGCGCTCAAGAATCGCGTGCTGAATATGGCGGTGCTCGTCGCGCTCTCGGTGCTCGCGGGCTATCTGTTCAGCGTCGCCGCGACGTTTCTGTTCGAGAGCGAAGTATTCTACGAAGCGTCCGCGCTCCTGCTCGTTTTCGTCTTGCTCGGGCACTGGCTCGAAATGCGCGCGCGGTCGGGCGCATCGCAAGCGATTCAGCAGCTGCTCAATCTCGCGCCGCCGCAAGCGACGGTGATACGCGATGGACAAGAAATCGAAATGGCAACCTCCGACGTACTGCGCGACGACATCGTGCTGATTCGACCTGGGAATAAAATTCCGGTGGATGGTGTGCTCGTCGAAGGCGCATCGTCGGTGGACGAATCTATGATTACGGGCGAGTCGCTGCCCGTGTCGAAAAAAGTGGGCGATCCGGTCATCGGCGCGACGATCAACAAAACCGGGACGTTCAAATTCAAGGCGACCAAAGTCGGTGCGGACACCGCGCTCGCGCAAATCGTCAAACTCGTGCAGACCGCGCAAAATTCCAAAGCGCCCGCGCAGAGATTAGCGGATCGCGCGGCGCAGTGGCTTGTCGCGGCGGCGATTGGGTTCGGCGCATTGACGTTTATCGGATGGTACTTGTTCGGCGCGCGCTATGTGCCGGCGGAGACGACGCCGTTCGTGTTCGCGCTTACGCTCGCAATCACGGTCGTCGTCATCGCCTGCCCCGACGCGCTGGGTCTCGCGACGCCGACCGCGGTGATGATGGGCACGGGACTCGGCGCGCAGAATGGCATCCTGTTCAAGAACGCGACCGCGCTGGAACAAACGTCGAAGGTGAGCGCGATTATTTTCGACAAGACGGGAACGTTGACCCGCGGACAACCGGAAGTGGTAGAGGTTTTGGAAGTTGGAAAGACCGACGTCCAACCTCCAACGTCCAACCTCCAATTTCTATCCCTTGTCGCGTCCGTCGAACAATCATCCGAGCATCCGCTCGCGCAGGCGATTGTGAATAAAGCGAAAGCGCAGAACCTGGCTCTCGCCGAAGCGAAAAACTTTGAGGCGATCCCAGGTCACGGCGCGCAAGCAACGGTGAACGGCAAAACGGTTCTCGTCGGCAATCGCAAATTGATGCGCGATAATCACATCGCGTTCGATGGTTTGGCGCAATCCGCCGATGCGCTCGAAGGCGCGGGGCGCACGGTCGTGTACGCGGCGCTGGACAGAAAATTTGCGGGCTTGATCGCGATTGCGGATGCGTCACGCGACACATCGAAAGCGACCGTCGCGAAATTACGCGCGCGGGGTATTCAAGTCGCGATGTTGACCGGCGACAATCGCGCAACCGCAAAACGTATCGCAGGGGAACTGGGAATCGAAACCGTGTTCGCCGAGGTTCTACCGCATCAAAAAGCGGACAAGGTGAAGGAATTACAGTCCCAGGGTAAGCAGGTCGCAATGGTCGGCGACGGCATCAACGATGCACCCGCGCTTGCGCAAGCCGACGTGGGCATCGCGATTGGCGCAGGCACGGATGTCGCGATGGAAACCGCCGATGTCGTGTTGATGAAGAGCGATCCGTTTGATGTTGTCAAGGCAATCGAATTGTCGAAAGCGACGGTCGCCAAGATGAAACAGAATTTGTGGTGGGCGGCGGGTTACAACACGATTGCGTTTCCGATTGCCGCCGGCGTGTTCTATCCCGCGTTCGGCTTGATGCTCCGCCCTGAAATCGGCGCGATCGCGATGAGCGGGAGTTCGCTCATCGTCGCGGTGAACGCGTTGATGCTCAAGTACACCAAGTTGGGCGATTGAAAGCAAAAGGGAGCGGCGACGACCGCTCCCTTTTTGATGGCGCTTACATTCGCATTGCCATCGGCAACATGAAAAAGTAAATGTTCACGATGCCGAGCAACGCGATCAAACTCGCGTACGGAATCAGGGTCGTCCAGCTCTTGCCGCCGGTGTAGTTGTTCCGCGCGATGCGATATGCGGTGTAGAGCGAGAGCGCCGCACCGAGAACAATCAACACGAATTGAAGCAGTTGAATCGTCGCATTGTCCACGAGCGCGGGCGACGCATCGGGCGCGGTTTGACCCAGGAACGTGAGCGCGGTGTAGACGACGGCTTTGCCTTCCGCCAACAGGTGGAACAAGTTGTGCGCGACGTGTCCCGCGACATCGAGCGGAATGATCGCGTAGCCGAACTTGGCAAAGTTTTGCGCCGGCGAATCGCCGTTCAGTTTCTGCGCGAACAACGCGGCGATAGACAACAAGCCGATCGGAATTCCCATCGCGATCAGAAACGTGATCGTGAATGTGATCGCGTAATTTTGTGTGCCGATCGCGTTCTCAAGCCAGGTCAACATCGAACGCCACACTTCGAGCATTGTCACGTTTTGAATGAACACGATGCCCATAATCACGACCGCGAGAAACGCTTCTTCCAATTTCGGTTTGCGAATGAACCACAACTCTTTCGTGGGAAAGCGCAAGGTCAGGCGAATCGAATCGTTGGGGCAGGTCTTGGCGCAGTTGCCGCACACGTTGCATTCGGCGTTCGTGTCCATCACGCGCGGAAACTCGAACATGGGGCAACCCGCGACTTGATCATTGCCTTTGTAGCACGCCGACACGTTGCATTTGGCGCATTTTTCCGGCGTCGCGCGCAAAGCCAGCATTCCGGTGCGCGCGTAATTGCCGGACAGTCCACCCAGGAAGCACAGATAGCGGCACCACGCGCGGCGTTCCCACAGCGCGCCGGCAATCACCACGCCGGTCGTAATGAGCAAAAGCAGAATGCCCGAGCCCCAGGGCGACTCGACGATGCCCCAGACGTGATCGCTCCACGTAATCATAATGAACGCGGCGTCAATGATCCAGATGCCGTACTGTTTCAAAAACTGCGGCACGCGGCGATGGTGTCCGACAAACTTTTGCACGACATCGCTTAACGTGCCGAACGGACAAATCGCGCACCAGAATCTGCCCAGGATGAGAAAGATGATTGGAATGAGGGGCCACCACAGCACCCAGGTCAGCGCGGTGCCCAGGTTGTCGTGCGCGACGACGGGACCGAGCACCAGTTGATAGATAACCAGCGCAAAAAACACGATGGTGGGCAATTGGAAAATTCCCGGGAACCAGTTGCTTTTTACAAATCCGCCGATCCATTTATTCTTGAGCAGATTGCCGGCGGCGGCAGTCGCCGGTGGTTTTGAATTCAACATCCGAATAACTCCTTCGTCTATTTTTTCGACGCTTTGCGTTTGGTGATGCCTGCCGTCGCGATGACGGCAAGATTCACGCCGAGAAATCCGCTCAACACGAGCCAGGTTTCCGCGCTGCGCGCCGCGTTGACGGCAAACAGCGCCGTCTGTTCTTTGCCTTCGATTTCGTAACTGACGGTGAGCAACCATTCACCCGCGTTGGGAAACATCACCTGCCCGACGTACTCGCCTTCGGTCTTGCCGGCGGTCATCGGTTTGCCCGCGTGGGCGGCATCTTCATCGGCGTGGCTTGCGTTTTTCGCTTCGGCTTGGTGCGTGACATTTTTTTCGTTCGCGTGCGATGCGACCTGGGCTGTTGCGTGCGTGTCCTTCTGTTCGTTCGCGTGATCGTCTTTCTTGACGGCGCTGTGAGTTTCCGGCGTAGACCCATGACTCGACGATGTGGTTTTTGTGTGATCGTCTTTTGCGATTGAGGCGCGCTGGTTCGCGGCGACCGCGACGCGCACCGTCGCATCGTGGAGTGGCTTGCCGGTCTGGATGTTCCGCACTTGCACAGTGATTGGATTGCTTCCCGGGATCACAGGCGACATCAAGGTCACTTGGGTTTGGTACTCGTTCTGCGCGATTTCCATCGCGTTGGCAACTGGCGAGGCGATCATGGGTGTCGCGGCAGGCGCGGCGCAAGCTGTCAAACCCAGCGTCAACACAACGACGCCGGCGATGCCGAGTCGCCACCAGACCGATCGAAAACGGATTCTCATTGATGGAACCTCCTCATGAAAAATGGTCGCACGCACGAATGGCGTGCTTGGGACTTGCGATATTTTAACAATCTCACGCGCAACCCCCCAGAGCGAAATGGCGCGGAACGGACTAGGCAAAATGGCGGGGTAACAACGGGCTACCGCCAAATGGCGTAGCCCACAACCCGCTCAAAAGCGGTGGCGCGGCGTCGAAAAGCAGATTATATTGGGAACGCAGAAAAAAAACACACCCTCTTCACGCCATCTTCACAACGTTTCGATAAACTGTCCACAAGATTGAAAAATTCGCAGGAGGCGAAAAATGAAAAACACTAGTTGGGTTCTCGGCATCGTTCTCGTCGTCGTACTTGCGCTGTTGCTCTTTAGCGGCGCGGGGATGATGGGCGGATTCGGCATGATGGGATCCGGAATGATGGGCGGCTATGGCGGTTACGGCGGAATGATGAACAGCTATAGCTTTAATCCGCTCGGCGCGATGATGATGCTCGTCTACTGGGGTCTCTTCATTGGCGGCATCGTGCTGTTGGTCGTTTGGCTCGCGCGCAATGCGAATCGGGTGACGCCTTCAGCGTCAAGCGAATCGCCGCTCGATATTTTGAAAGCGCGGTACGCCAAAGGCGAAATCACGAAAGAACAATTCGACGCCATCAAGCGCGATTTGGGAGCGTAAGAAAAAGTGATACGACGCTTTACGCGCAGAGAATTTCTGAAATTATCCGGTTTGGGCGTCGGCGCCTTGACGATTGTAGGTTTGAGCGGTTGCGGGGTTGCACCGTTTCTATCTGGAGCGGCGCAACCGGTTCGCACCAGCGGCGATTTCGTTCCCGATGTCGAACTCAAATTGACCGCGACCGATACACAAGCCAGCATCTTGCCAGGTCAACCGACGCGCGTATGGAAGTACGACGGCGCGGTGCTGAAAGGCGACTCCGCCAGTTTGCAAACGATTCCAAACAGTTACCTCGGTCCGATCATTCGCGCCAAACGCGGACAAAAGTTTCGAGTGCATTTGAATAATGCGTTGGGTGAGCCGACGATCATTCATTGGCATGGTCTGCACGTTCCGCCCGAAATGGACGGGCATCCGCGTTATGCGATCCAGCCAGGACAGTCGTACGTGTACGATTTCGAGATTCGTAATCGCGCCGGCACGTATTGGTTTCATCCGCACCCGCATCAACGCACCGGCTTTCAAGCGTACGCCGGACTCGCGGGCTTGTTCCTGATTTCGGACGACGAAGAAACGGAAGCGAATTTGCCGCGCGGCGAATTCGACTTGCCGCTCGTCATTCAAGATCGCACATTCAACGCGGCGAATCAACTGGTCTATGTCACGAGTCCGATGGAGCAGATGATGGGATTTCTCGGCGACCGCATTCTCGTCAACGGGCGACCTGATTTCGCGATGAACGTCGCCACGCGCGCGTATCGTTTCCGCGTATTGAATGGCTCGAACTCGCGCGTGTACAAACTCGCGTGGGAGGACGGTACGCCGTTGACCGTGATTGCAACCGACGGCGGCTTGCTCGAAAAACCCGCGCAACGGAATTACGTGACGCTCGGACCCGGTGAACGCGTTGAACTATGGGCGGATTTCAGCAATCGGCGCGTGGGCAGTGAATTGAAACTTCAGAGTCTCGCGTTTTCGGGTGCGGAATCGGGGATGATGGGCGGAATGATGGGTGGTGGCATGATGGGCGGCGGGATGATGGGTGGCAGCAACGCCACATTACCGCACGGCGCAGAATTTACGATCATGCGCGTCAAGATAGATCGCGAGATCAAGGACAGTACTCCATTGCCCGAACGTCTCAGCGCGATTCAACGCTATCGTCTCGACGACGCGATCAATCGTCAGAGTCCACGCACTTTTGGAGTTTCGATGCAACAAATGATGACGTGGACGATCAACGGGCGCGTGTTCGAGATGGAGGGCATCGCGAACGACGAAATCGTAAAACTCAATACGCTCGAAGCGTGGGAGTTTGTCAATCAGACGAACAGCATGGATCAAATGGTACACCCGATGCACATTCACGGCGTGCAGTTCCAGGTGATCGAACGGCAGATCGCGCCACAATTCAGGGTGGACTGGGACACGGTGCGCGCTGGGTACGTGGATGAGGGTTGGAAAGATACGGTGACGTTGTGGGCTGGTGAGCGCGTCAAATTGTTGATGCGCTTTGAAGATTTCCCAGGAATGTACTTGTATCACTGTCACAATCTGGAACACGAGGATCAAGGTTTGATGCGAAACTATTTGGTTCAAGCGTGAATCAGATAAACACATAAAATTTCACTCGTTTCACTTTTTAGTGAAAACGAAGAATGAAAAAGGAGAAGATAAAATGATGGGCGGATTTGGACTCGGTGGCGGAATGTTGTTCGGCGGATTGCTGATGATCGCCTTCTGGGTGTTGGTCATCGGCGGCGCGGTGTGGCTCGTGGTCACGCTCGCGCGCGGCAGTCAAGGTTCCTTGGCGACGCCGGTATCCGGGCAAACCCCGCTGGCGATTTTGCAAGCGCGCTATGCCAAAGGCGAAATCACGAAAGAACAGTTCGACACGCTCAAGCGCGATGTGGGGGTGTAAGATGTGGTGTATGTTGATGCATGCTCTGCACGGCAACCACGATGGACACCAACCATCAAGTACCTCGAACGAATCGCTGTTGGAAATTCTCAAGCGGCGTTACGCGCTGGGTGAAATCAACGATGCGCAATTCGAACAGTTGAAGCGTACGCTGGGGGTGTCATCGTCAGCGCAAGCTAATGCGCCGACAGAACACCCGGGTCATTCGACAATTTAGCGATTCCCGGAAGAATTCAAAGGCGAAATCACGAAAGAACAGTTCGACGAAATGCGCCGCGATCTCGCCGCGTGAAAATCTCGAACCGTGCCTAAACTCGCCACGTTCAACGCGGACGCGGCGAGTTTGCGTTTGCATCCCGTTACCGAGTGTGTTAAGATTCGGCTGAAAGGTTGACTATGGAAAATTCCGCGCCAGTCATCCGCGTGATCCTCGCCGACGATCACGCCGTCGTTCGCAAAGGCATCCGCGAGTTTCTGGAAGAAGACGCGGCGATTCGTGTCATCGCCGAAGCGAGCGACGGCGAAGAAGCTGTTGCGTTCGTCGCGCGCGACAAGCCCGACGTCGCGGTGTTCGATATTCAGATGCCGAAGATGAACGGGATGGAAGCGACGCGCCGCGTGAAAAAAGAATTTCCGCACACGCGCGTGCTGATTCTCACCGCCTACGACGACGATCCGTACATCTTTGCCGCGCTCCAAGCGGGCGCAAGCGGTTATCTGCTCAAGACGGCAAACTCCGATGAAATCTGCCGCGCCGTGCACGCGATTGCCGCCGGCGAATCGGCGCTCTCTCCCTCCGTCGCCAAGCGACTCGTGCAACGCGCGTCGGGCGTCGAAACCCCGCGCGACGAAATCGTCGAACCGCTGACCGACCGCGAACTCGAAGTGTTACGCCTCGCGGCGAAAGGCATGAGTAACAAACAAATCGGCGTCACGCTCTCCATCAGCGACCGCACCGTACAAGGGCATCTCGCCAACATCTACGCCAAACTACACGTCACCACGCGCACGGAAGCGGTGCTGTTTGCGTTACGCGAAAAGTGGATCATGCTTGAGTAGCCAATCAACAGTTTACTGCCTACTGTTGACTGTTGACTGTTCACTATGTTTCGAGACCTCCGCACCCAACTCCTCCTCTGGACGATTCTGCCGCTCGGCGCAATATTGATCGTCGTCGCGTATTTCGGTGTCAATAGTCATCAGACCGCGATGCGCGAGATGGTCGCCGAGCGCGATGGCGTCGTCGCGCGCGTCGCCGCCGCGCAATG
Source organism: Chloroflexota bacterium (assembly GCA_016219275.1). NCBI lineage: Bacteria > Bacillati > Chloroflexota > Chloroflexota bacterium. The sequence goes on along the minus strand of JACRBM010000060.1, from coordinate 64,741 downwards.
GTCGGAGACCCTCGCGCTGCACGCGCGTCTGCTGCCCACGCTCGACCCAGGTCTGCCCGCGCAATGCGACACGAGTTGCGCCGCGTTCGACGGCGGCATCGCGTCGTTCGACGCGCAAGGCAATCTGCTGCACGCGCAACCCTCCGCCGACGTTTGGCAAAATCGGCGCGCCCACGTCGCCAGTCTGCTCAACCGTCGAGAGGTTTCCTTCGCGCCGCCGTTCGTCGAAAACAACGTGACGCGCGTTCTCGTCGCCGTGCCGCAAAGCGGAAATATTTTGATCGGCGCGTTCGCGCCGCCGCCGCTGACGAACCTCGGCTTTGGCGCGCACGGCATCGCGTATCTCGTGGATGCGCGCGGAAAAATTATCGCGCATCCCAACGCCGCGCGCCTGGGCGAGGATATGTCGCGCCACGCCGGCATCACGCAGGTGATGCGCGGCGAAACCGGCGCAACGTATCATCACGCGGACACCGGCGCGGAAATCGTCGTCGGTTACGCGCCGATCGCGCCGATGAACTGGGGCTTGATCGTCGAAGAACCCTGGGAAGAAATCGTCGCGCCGATGTTTCAGTACGCGGTGCTCTTGCCGCTGCTGCTTTCGCTGGCGGCGGTGGTTGCGCTCGGCGCGGTGTACTTTGGCGTCCGCAATGTCGTGCGTCCGCTGCAAAATCTCGCGCAAGCCGCGAACCGCATCGCGTACGGCGATTATCGTGCGGCAGAACGACCGGTCGGCGGGGTGGGTGAAATCGAAGCCCTGCGCGAAACGCTCGATGCGATGGCGCGCCAGGTTAGCGCGGCGCAGGACGCGATGCAGAATTACATCACGGCGATGACGCGCGGGCAGGAAGATGAACGTGTGCGCCTCGCGCGCGAACTGCACGACGAGACCATCCAATCGCTCATCGCGTTGCAACAACGGATCGAGATGGTGGAAAAGGCGTTGGGTAGAGACACAGCCAGTGCCGCAGGGAAAATCAAGGAACTGAGGGAACTGGTTGGAACGGCGCTTGTGTCGGTGCGCCGTTTCGTGCGCGATTTGCGTCCGACCTATCTTGAGGAACTAGGATTGATTCCCGCACTGGAAATGCTGGCGCGCGAATCACACGCGACTTTTGAAGTGACCGGCGAAGAAACGCGGCTCGATGCGGAGCGCGAGCTCGCGCTGTATCGCATCGTGCAAGAAGCGTTGCGGAACGTTGCCAAGCACGCGCAAGCCAAGCACGTAGCGGTGACGTTGTCGTTCGACGCGCACGAAGTCGCGGCGACGATTGAAGACGACGGCGTCGGTTTCGTCGCGCCGGACGCGCCGACAGCGTACGCGCCCGCCGGGCATTTCGGTTTGATGGGAATGCAGGAACGCGCGCAATTGTTCGGCGGCAACGTCTATGTGAAATCGGAACACGGCAAGGGCACGAAGGTGGTGGCGTTTGTGCCGGTTAGTGCGATAGTTCAATAGTGCGATAGTGCGATGGTGCGATAGTGCGATAGTGCGATGGTTGGATAGTGCGAGGAGCGCAGCGACAAAGCAATCTCCGAGCGACAAATTGACGGACACACGCGGCGCGCGAAATTGTGCGCCGTTTTTTTATTTTTGGCATACGCCAAATGGCGTACCGGCGATGCGTCGCTTTGCCCGTGCGATTTTGCTAGCGCGGTTATACAATAGGCGCAAGATTATCTGCGGGGTGCAATGTGAATCGAATTCTATCTTTCGTCTTGCTCATTGTGATGCTTACGCCTTTACTCTTGACGACGGCGTGTGCGGCAACTCCAGCGCAAGAATTGAAATTAGCGCCCGCGAGTAGCTTGCCCGCGCATATTCACAATGCGCCGACGCGTGTGCGCGAAGCGTACCAATTTGCCGTAGCGAATCCCGACGCGCTCAAGAATGTGCCCTGCTATTGTGGTTGCGGCGCGATTGGACACACGAGCGATTACTCGTGTTACGTGAAAGAAATCAAAGCCGATGGCATGCCGGTGTTTGATGATCATGCGCTGGGGTGTAGCGTTTGCGTGGACATCGCGCAGGATGTAATGAAACTGACGCGCGATGGGAAATCGCCGCCGGACATTCGCGCGGCAATCATGGCGACGTACAGCCAGTTTGGACCGCCGAATCAATGAGCCGACCGAATCGCCAATTGCGATTTGCAATTGTCGCGGTGTCGGCGGTGCTGACGCTGGCGGCGTTCGTCGCGCCGCTCCCTGCCGTTGCGTCTGCGCCCCAAGCGCGCCGAATCGAAATCAGCGCGCGCCAATTCGCGTACGAACCCGCGACGCTCAACGTCCAGCGCGGCGATACGATCACGGTGCATCTCGAATCGCTCGACGCGGCGCACGGCTTGGCGGTTGACGGCTATGCCGTGAACATTCAAGCCGAACCTGGGAAGAGCGCGGACGTGACGTTTGTCGCGGATAAGGAAGGCAAGTTCAAATTTCGTTGTTCGATTGCGTGCGGCACGTTGCATCCGTTTATGATCGGCGAATTGGATGTCACGCCAAATTATCCGTTCGCGCGCGCAATCATCGCTACGTTGATCACAGCCATCGGCGCGGTGATCTATTTCTGGAACAGGACATAGCGCGTGTTGCGTATTGCATGTTCCGTCTTACGCAACACATACTACACAGTCCGACAAAGACCATGACAGATACTCGTCTCGACCTTACCCGCATTCCTATCATCAAAAAAATTCTCGCGAGCCGTTGGTTGCAATGGTCGCTCGTTGCCGGGACCTTGCCGTTCTTTGTGCTGGCGATTTTGACCGGATTGTTTGGCACGCCGGCAGGCAATCGCAACTTTGGCATCGTCTTTGTGTGGATCGTGTGGTGGGGACTGTTGATGCTCGTGATGGTCCCTTTCGCCGGACGTTTTTGGTGCGCGGTGTGTCCGATTCCCGCGCCCGGCGAATGGTTGCAACGCCGTTCGCTCGTGCAGGTACACGAACGCGGCAAACTGTTCACCCTCGGATTGAAATGGCCCCGCCAACTCAACAACATCTGGTTGCAAAGCGCCGCGTTCCTCATCGTCGCGCTCTTTGCTAAAGTGATTCTGACGACGCCGTTCGTCAGCGCGGTGACGGTGTTGATCTTTGCCGGGATCGCCATCGCGACAAGTTTGCTGTTCGAGCGGCGAACGTTCTGCCGCTACATTTGTCCCGTCGGCGGATTCATCGGTTTGTATTCCCAGGTCGCGCCCATCGAAGTACGCGTCAAGGATCACGCACTTTGCGCGACGCACCACGACAAGGCGTGTTACATCGGCAGTGAAAAAGGGTACGGCTGTCCCTGGCTCATCTTTCCCGCGACGCTCGACAAGAATACGAATTGCGGACTGTGCACCGAATGCTTGAAAACCTGCACGCTCGATAACATCGCGTTGTCCGTGCGCCCGTTCGGCAAGGATTTGCTGACGAACAAAGGTCGCCGTCTCGACGAAGCGTATCGCAGTTTGATGATGCTCGCGGGCGCGCCGCTCTACACGATTGTGTTTTTGGGACCCTGGGCGGAGATCAAAGAAGCCGCGTACGCGATCGCTTCGCCGGGCTGGTGGCTGTACGCGCTGGGATTGCTTGCGCTGACGCTCGTCGTCGTCCCAGGAATTTTCTTCGCGTGCGTTGCGTTGTCGAAATTCATCGCGCGTACGAAAGCATCATCGCGCCAATTCTTCGTCGAGTACGCGACCGCGCTGCTCCCGCTTGGACTTGGGGCGTGGGCGTCGTTCAGTTTGTCGTTCGTCCTCGTCAACATTTCGTACGCGTGGCAAGTGATCTCCGATCCATTCGGCTGGGGCTGGAATTTATTTGGCACCGCGAATTGGCAATGGACGCCGTACCTCGCGGGCTGGCAAGCGTACATGCAGATTCCGATTTTGCTGATCGGCTTGGTCGCCGCGATTGCGATTGCGTTTCGCACCACGGGCGAACAACGCGGATCATCGCAAGCCGCGTTGCCGATTGTCGCGTTTTGCGTCGCGTTCACGCTGGTGATGGTGGGATTAAATTTCTGATTTCTAATTGCAGATTTTGGTTTTCAATCTGCAATCTGAAATCTGAAATCTAAAATGAGAAAAGAACTTTTCGCACTTACAGTTGTATTCCTCATCTTCGTCGCGTTTCCCGCGTCGCTTTGGGGATACCAGGCATGGCGGACGAACGCGGGCGATACGCGCGTCATCGCGCTCACCGCGAACGCGCCGGCGACCGGCGGCTGGGTTCCCGATACAATTCGCGTGAACGTGGGCGAGCGCGTGCGTTTGCGAATTTCGTCGCCTGATGTTGCGCATGGGTTTGAAGTTCCCACGCTGGGAATTCGCGTGGATGAAATTTTGCCGGGACACGTCGAGGAAATCGAGTTCACCGCGACGCGCGCGGGACGCTTTCCATTTGCGTGCACGCGTTGGTGCAGCGTAGATCACTGGCGAATGCGCGGAACGATTCTGGTAGTTGATCCGGCGAATCCGAATCCGCCTTTGCCGACCTTTGCGCCGCCGCTCTATCAGCAATTGAAAGTTGACATTGATGCGATGCACCCGACGCAAAACACGCCAACGCAAAAACCCTCCGCCGCGCGCGGCGCGTTGCTCGGCATCGCCATCGCCGATGACCTGCGGATGAAATCGCCGAGTGATGTGTTTACGAAATTGCGCGCCGATGCAATGTTGAGATCGTACACGGATTTGCAACTCTGGGACGCGACGGCGTTGGCATGGAAACGCACCGCCGGCGACACGGCGCTTGCGCGCGGGCAAAAATTATACGCGCGCGATTGCGCCGCGTGTCACGGTGAATCCGGTCAAGGCGATGGACCTGCCGGACGCAATTTGCCGGGGATGCGCGCGATGGACGCGACGATGAGAAAAGGTCCCGCCGATTTCACGGATGCGGCGCAGATGCTCGGCGCAAGCGATGTGCTTTTGCAGGGCAAACTACTGCGCGGGGGGATGGGCACGGGCATGCCCGAGTGGCGATCGCTTTACACGGATGAAGAAATGTGGAACGTGATTAGTTTCTTGAGATCGTTTGTGTTTGATTACCCATAAACAAGGAGACAAATGTCAGACCAACCCATTCGCAAAACGCACGCGCGCGTATCCGAACGCGCCCGCGCGCGCAAGCAAACTGAACGCCGCGATACCATCACGCGCGTCTTGCCCTTTGTGATTGCCGCCGCCGTCGTGCTGTTCGTCGGCATCGTGGTTTTCCTGGCGGCGAACCAAGCGACGCCCGGCGCAGTCGGCGCGCGCTTGGAAGTGGATCGCGAGCAGGTTGACCTGGGCAATCGGATTTTCGATCAACCCGTGCGCGCGACCTTCACCGTCAAAAATGTTGGCGACGGCGCGCTGAAACTCGATATGCCGCGACTGGTCACTGCGTTGGAGGGATGCTGACCTTCCCAAATCGTCGTCGGTCAGACGACACTCCAACCAGGTCAGTCCACCACGATTTCGACCGAGATTGTGATGCATGAAGGCATGGGCGGCAAGCACTTGTTCGAGATTCCGTTGAAGACCAACGACTCGACACAACCACTCAAGAAACTCCTCATCGCGTCGAACTGGGTGCCGCGTTGATCGGGCACACAATCTGCTGATACGCCTACGCCATTTGGCGCACCCGCGCCTACGCCAATTCACACGGCACAGACAGTTCAAATGACGCTGTTGATTTCAAGCGCGGTGTGCTACGCTATGCCCAAGATTTCGCTTCGAAGGAGAAAAAGAAATGGCACGACTCGCTGCATATCGAAACGGAGAGATGACTGACCCACCCATCACGCGGTTCATTTTCTCGGACACGCGTTTTGCGTGGATCTGGTTGATCGTACGGCTGTACATGTCGTACACTTGGATCACGTCGGGGTGGGGCAAGTTCAACAATCCTGCATGGCTGAATACGGGCGATGCGCTCAAGGGCTATTGGGTCAACGCGCTCAAGCTAGATCCCAAACCCGTGATTACGTTCGATTGGTACCGCGTATTCATTCAATTCTTGGTGGATACGCAAGCGTACGTGTGGTTTGCTAAACTCGTCGTGTTCGGCGAATTGCTCATCGGCATCGCGCTATTGGTTGGCGCGTTCACCGGCATCGCCGCATTCTTCGGCGGGTTTATGAACTGGAATTTTATGATGGCAGGCACGACGAGCGTCAATCCGGTTTTCTTCACGCTCTCGATCTTGTTGATCTTCGCGTGGAAGACTGCCGGGTACTGGGGGCTTGACCGCTATCTGTTGCCGGCGCTCGGCACACCGTGGAAACCTGGGTTTATCGCCAGTCCACCCAAACGCGCGTCTGGCTCCGCGCTCGCCGAATAACTGAATCTCTCTCCCCCCGAGGAAACGGTTACCCACGCGGGTGACCGTTTCCACTTTTCTTCGATCCTGCCCATACGCCAAATGGCTTGCCGCGAAACAGGACAGATTGCGCTCACCACCACTGACGATCCGAGGTACACTCTCAGCGAAAGATTTGCCAAGATGAACACACGCCAAATCTCATTTGCCATAGAAGGAATGTTTAGCGCGAATTGTGCGGTCACGCTCGAGCGCGCGTTGACGCGGCTCGATGGGGTCATCGCCGCGCGCGTGAACTATGCGACCGAACGCGCGACCGTCACCTTCGATCCCGCGCGCGTATCGGCAATCGCGATGGTGGGTGTGGCGCAAGGCGAAGGATTTGATGTGCCGCGCCAACGGATCGTACTGAACGTGGCGGACTTGATCTACGCGAGTTCGACGCGCACCATGGAAAAAGTTTTGGCGCGAATGGATGGCGTGGCGCACGTGTCGGTTGACTTGAACGCGCAACAGATCACGTTAGACGTGCTCAACGAATATGTGAATCACACCAATTTCGCAAACGAAATCGCCGCACTGGGCATGCGCGTGATTGATCAACCCGCGCAAAACGCGACGCGCCCGTTCGTTCTGCGCGCCCTCGCGATGATCGCGTTGGCTCTGCTCAGTCTCGTGAGCGCGGGCGCGCACGCGGGTCTCTTCGAGGCAGGCATCCTGCACGCGCCGCTTGTCGTCATCGCGATTTCGGTCGTCATTGCCTACGGGATTGCGCGGCGATTCTATCGCGTGGCGTTTGAAACGGTTCTCCTGCGCGGTATCTTCGACGTGAGTGTAGTGATTGCGCTGGTCGCCTCCGCCGGTTTGTTTTTCGGATTGCCGTTGGCATTGCTTACGCCGACGGGCGCGTTCACGAGTGCTGGTTTCATCGTTTCGATTGGACTGACGGCTGGATGGTTCAGCGCGCGCGCGGTGACTTTGATTCAAAAACCCGCGTGGCAAAATCAAGTCGCACGGCAAATCGCGTTGGGATTGCTTGCGGAACCGCACGACGCCAACCCTCATACGAAATAGGAGTCGCGAATGTCAAGTTTAGCATTGGGGCTTTCACCAACCCGTCAACCCAAATCGAGAATTGTCGCGCTGCCCATTCTCGCCGGCATCCTCGCGGCGATTGGTATGGTTGCGCTGTACGTTTTGATTCTGACGGTCTTTCAGGATTTCACGCATGCGATGCAACAAGCGGGGCAAGACTGGTTCTGGGTCGGCATGGTGTCGTCCGGCTTTGGCGCGCAGATTGGATTGTACGCGTACTTGCGTTTACTCATGAACGCGGCGAAAACCGCCGGCGCAACGGCGGCGACGGGCGCTGGCACGACGACGTCTACACTCGGCATGGTCGCGTGTTGCGCGCATCACCTCACCGATCTCGCGCCGCTCGTCGCGCTCACGGGCGCGAGCAGTCTGTCGGGGACAATCGCGTTTCTCAACGAATGGAAGTACGCGTTCATCGCGCTCGGTCTCGCGGTGAATGCGATCGGCATCCTGATCACGATTCGCACGATTCGCAAATCGCGCGCGCACATGAGCGCGCTACCGGCGATAGTGGAAACCAAGCCGGCGTGCCATTGAAAGTGAGGCGTCAAATGAATCACGATCACACAAAACACATGTTCCTGATGCTCGCGTGTTGTCTCGTTCCGTTCGCGCTGATTCTCGCGGTCAGTGTGTTTGGACTCTCGCTCGGCGCATTGCAACCGCTCGTTCCGTTCGCGCTCGTGTTGATGTGCCCGCTGATGATGATTTTCATGATGCGCGGGACACTTGCCCCGCACGCAAGACCAGAGGTCTCTGCAAAGAGTGCTGGTGTGGGACACGACCACAGCGCGGCGGACGCGCATCAGCATCCCATGAGCACCCAGCACACTGAGGTATCCCAGTCCACACAACTGGCAGAAACAAAAACGCCAGTGGAGCAGAAGAGTTGTCACTAGCGTAAAGAATCAAAGAGGCGACAATGGATGCGCAAACCGATTGGCAAACGCCAAATGTCTCGCGGCGCGGTTTCTTGCGATGGTTGCTTGGCTTTTCGGTCGTCAGTACGATCGCGGGCATTTTTGTTCCCGTCATCGGATACCTCTTGCCCGTTTCGCGCCAAGGTGTGGGCTACCAAGGTCCTACGATGATTGGGGCAGTCGCGGATTTCCCGGTTGGCACGGGCAAAGTGATGGCGGTGAATGACAAACCCGTTATCATCGTTAACACGAAAGCAGGCGGAATTAAAGCATTCTCCGCGATCTGCACGCACCTGGGTTGTGTGGTGGATTGGAAAAAAGAAAAAAGCGCCATCATTTCGCCGTGCCACGATGGACGATTCAACCCAGTTACAGGCGCGGTCATTGGCGGACCGCCGCCGCGCCCGCTACCGCCGTATGAAATCGTGATCAAAGCCGGTAAGGTGTACGTCGGCAAACCGCAAGGGCAAATCTACGGGTCGTAAACGCAAACAGAACAAAAACGCGGCGACACGCATTCGTATCGCCGCAGCCAACGCATGGGCAGTGTTATTTGACGACGAGTTTGGCGAGCATCCCTGCCTCTTTGTGACCCGCCACGGTGCAGAGCACATCGTACGTCCCAGGTCGCGTCGGCGTAAACTCGATGACACTCGATTTGCCGGCGACAGCGGCGATGTGCAGTTTCGGTTGAACTGGCATATTGCTCATATCGTGACCATGCGAGTCCGTCGTCGTCTTGACATCGGACAGCAAAATTTCGACGACGCTCAAGTCGTGCTCGACCGCGCCCTTGTTGAGCAGAGTCAGTTTCACCGGTCTGCCGGCTTCAACTTGAATCGTCGCGGGCAGGAACTTGAACTCGGTCGTTTCGACTTGCACCTCTTGTACCCGACTTGGCGCTCCGCCGCACGCCGTCAATGCAAGCGCGAGCACGACGAACAATATGAACACACACGCGGATCGTTTCATTGCAGGGTCCTCCTCTGGTTGAATTCTGAACAAATTGTATCGCGCCAGAGCGAGATTGGCAACCGCCATTTGGCGTACCGCATCGCAGGAGGGAATTAGAATGTCGTTAAAAAGCATACTGCTTGCCGGCGTGTTGATGCCCACCGCGCTGATCCTGGTCGCCTGTAGCGGCGCGACGCCGCCAACGATCTCCGCGCCACCGGCTCCAACTATCACTGCGCCGACGCGCGCGTCCAGCACGCCTAGTCCTGCAACGAACGCCGCGCGATTCGGCGCACTGTCGAATTCGGGTGGCAGTGTGACAGTGGACGCACAGTTGCTCGATTTTCAATTGGGACAACCGCTCGTATTCGATGTGGCGATGAATACGCACTCGGTCGAGCTCGCCGACGATATGACCAAGGTCTCGATTCTGCGCGACAATGCGGGCAAGGAGTACAAACCGACTGGCTGGGAGGGCGCGGGACCGGGCGGGCACCATCGCGAAGGAAAATTGAAATTCGCGGCAATGACGACCAAGCCCCAGTACGTCGAACTCGTAATCAAGGACTTGGCAAAAGTACCCGAGCGCGCGTTTCGGTGGGAGTTAAAGTAAGAAGGTCGAACAATCCACTACGGCTCGAAATTGCGGTCCACAAAACTCCGAACGAACTGAGTCAAGCGATACACGTCATGAAAATTGGTGACCCATCCAACCGAAATGCGGACTGCGCCGGTGCTCTTGTCGTCAATGCAACGCCTGAAATCGTCAAGCGTCATTTGGGACTTGTCGGCAAAGCAGGTGTTCAATTCGGATGGCTCGATGCCAAGCGCCAGCTCGCCACTCCCTGGATTGCAAAAGCAACCGGTGCGTAAAGAGATATTGACCTGGTTCGCGCGCTGTTCGACCAAGCGATGATCAATAAAATGCCCGCGCGCATCGTACAAATTCAACGCGAGCGTGCCGCCGCGCATCGTCGTGTCCAGAGGTCCATAGATGCGGACGAGCCGTTCGCCGTTGCTATGCCGAATCTGCTCCAACTCGTTCAACAACCAGCCCGTCAGACATCGGACGCGAATGTGAATTTTGTCCATGCCGATGCGCGCGATATGCCGCAAGCCGATCGCGATCGCGGGCAGGTTCAGATAGTTGAGTGTGCCGTCCTCGAATGCCTCCGCGCCCGGTTGAAAATAGAAGCGATTGCCTTGGACCGAAGCGACCGTGATCGTTCCGCCGGCAAACCAGGGACGCCGCAGTTTCGCCAAGGTCGCGCGACGCGCTAACAAACAACCGACGCCGGTGGGATAGCCGAATATTTTATAGAACGAGAGCGTCACAAAATCCGGGTGCCACCGACTCAGGTCGAGGCGATTCGTCGGCACGAATGCGGCAGCATCGAGCAACACATCCCAGCCCTGTGTTTGCGCCTTTGTAATCCACTCCAACGGATGTTGGACGCCGGAAAAATTGGACTGCGCCGGATACGCCAAGAGATTGTTTCTCCCCGGCACGGCATGTTCCAAAAGGGCGGTCAGTCGCTTTTCGTCAATCCGCATCGTCGGTGGCAGCATTGGCGCGTAGGTAACTTGCGCCCCGCGCGCATGCGCGAATTCGCGAATGCCATTGACCGAGTTGTGATTGTCGAAGGTCAGGACGTACTGATCGCCCGCGCCAAACGGATACGATTCCCCTACGAGTTTCAGCGCGCCGCTGGCGTTCAGCGTAAAGATGACAACATAGTCTTCTGGCGAGGCGTCGAAAAAATCAAGCACGGCTTTCCGCGCTTGCTCGACCAAGCGCGTCGTGGCGAGCGACGAGGGATTAGTCGAATGGGGATTGCCGAGCACATTACTCAACAAAAGGTCGGCGTGTGCGCGTATCTGGGAATCGGCGTAGAGTCCGCCGCCGGTGTAGTCGAGATAGATGTGTCCAGACCGATCCAGGCGCGCGTATTCCGTTGCGCGGATTTCGTCCAGGTCGCGCGTGGTTTGAAATTCGGGGTAAGCGTTTAGAAACGCGGCTTGCGCGTTGCCCCACGTTGTTTGATCTAACGATTCTATCGTTGCCGCATTAGATTGCATCGTTCATTCTCCCAAGTTTCAGATTCATCCCCCAACTTCACGCGTGAAATCTGCGCCGCCCTAACTCAAGCGTACCTTGCGTCGTGAGAGACCGGTGCGGAATATGCGCGAGGGCTTCGAGGACGCGTTCTTGGGAGCGCGCGATTTCGCCCTGAACGAGCTGGACGGCGAGATCGGCATCGCGTTTTTGAATCGCTTGCGCCAACGCACAATGATCGTCGCGCATCTCTTTGGCGCTATCGCGGAGATCCAAACCGAGATGAAATACTCTGGTCAGTTCGTCCAGGGTTCGCGTGACCAATTCCGTCAGTCGGCGATTCTCGGTTGCCTGGGCGATGGAGAGATGGAACTGTTTGTTCTGATCGAGAAACTCGGCATAGCTTTGCCGGTTCTTGTACTTGTAGGTAAAGTTGGCGGCGGCGGTGATCTGGCGCAGGCGTTCTTCAGTCCCGCGCAAAGATGCCAGGCGCACGGTAGCCGCTTCCAAGATACTTCGCGTTTCATAAATTTCGTGCACATCGTCCGACGTAATGACGCTGACGATATAGCCGAGGCGTGGAATCGGATTGACAAATCCTTCTTGCGCGAGTTGGCGCAGCGCTTCGCGGACGGGCGTCATGCCGACGCGATAGCGGGAAGCCAGGTCGGCTTGTGCGATTTGTTGCCCCGGTTCGAGCGCGCACGTGACGATGTCGTACTTGATCGTTTGATACGTTTTGTCAGAAAGAAGCGCGGTTTTTCTCATAAGCGTAAGGACCTTTCAAACCTGTTTGCAAATTCTGCGGTTAATCTAGTGAACGACCCAGGTTACGTTTTTCGGCGTGGATCCAATGCGTCACGCAGACCGTCACCCACATAGTTGATGGACAACACAGTCAGGGAGATCAACAGACCTGGGAAAAAAGCCATGTGCGGCGACAGCTCGAGATAGTTTTGCGCGTCAAAGAGCATCCGCCCCCAGGTTGGAAAATCCGGCGGAAAGCCCAATCCCAGGAACGAAAGAGTGGACTCGGCAATGATGGCTGATCCAACTCCGAGCGTCGCCGCGACGATAACGGGCGAAAGCACATTCGGCAGAATGTGGCGAAGGATGATCTGATGAGTCTGAACGCCGATGCAGCGTGCGGCTTCGACAAACTCGGTCTCTTTCAAAGAGAGGAAGGAGGCACGCACAATGCGCGCCGCCGGCATCCAGTGAAAACCGCCGATCAACACGACGATCAGGATGAAAATGCCCAGTTGTGGACCAAAGGGTCCGCGCAGCGCATCACGAAACAAGTAGATCGTCATCAAGAGCACCGGCATAAATGGAAGCGACAGAAACAAGTCCGTGAACCGCATCAGCCAATTATCCACGTGTCCACCAAAATAACCGGCGATTGCGCCGATCAAGATGCCGAGCGAAATGGAAACGCTCACAGCTGCCAATCCGACCGCGATGGAAATGCGTCCGCCTAACAATGCGCGCGCCAGTTGATCTTGCCCCAAGTCGTTCGTGCCGAACGGATGCTCCAGCGATGGCGGTTTGCGCTTGAGACTAAAATCAATCTTGCTCGGTTCTTGCGCGTAAATGAATGGACCCAAAGCAGTTCCGACGATCAACACGCCGAGGACGAGTAATCCAAAGATCGCGGTGCGCTGTCGCCGGAACTGCCGCCACGCATCGCTCCAAAATGAACGCGGCGCGCGTTGGCTCCCCGATGCTGCCGAAGTATTGACCGGCGTGGAGTTGGGTTGATTGGTGGATACCATCTTATCCTCTTGGGTACGCGAACTGGCTAATCATATCTGATCCTGGGATCGAGGAACGTGTAGATCACATCGGCGATGAGGTTAAAGATGACGACCAGCACTGCATAAGTGCAGATGATTGCCATGATCACCGGCGTGTCGCTCGTCTCGATGGACGCGACGAGGAGAGAGCCAATCCCAGGGACGCGAAAAATTTGCTCGGTCACAATCGCGCCCGTGAAAATCGCCGGCACACCGAGTGCGAGCAGAGTGACAATTGGGATCAGAGAATTTCGAAAGACATGCCGCCAAATCACTAAGAGTTCGCGCAGCCCTTTACCGCGCGCCGTCCGCACATAATCCTGGGTCAGATTTTCCAGCACGGTCGCACGGACATACCGCGTGAGCGTGCCGGTCTGGAACAAGGTCAACACCGTCACCGGGAGGACGGACTGACGGATCAGTTCCACAAAAACTTTTGAATCGGTCACTTGCAGCGTCGAATCATAAATCCAAGGAAACCAATGCAGTTGCACGCCAAAAACCAAAATCAGCAACAGGGCTGTGAAGAAAGTTGGAACCGAAAAGCCGATGAACGCAAACGTCGTCGCCACGTGATCGAAAAGTGAATACTGCTTGATCGCCGAAATGATTCCGATGGGAATGGCTAGAACAACACTGAGCAAATAGGCAGTGCCCAGGACGGCGAGCGTTGTGCCAAGGCGCTGCAAGATCAAGGCGCTCACTGGCATTCGGCTATTGAACGAGTACCCCAGGTCGCCATTCATGATGAGATTCGTCAACCATTTGACATAGCGGATGGGCCACGGCTGGTCCAGTCCCAGGACACGACGCAAGTTGGCGGACACTTCGGGAGGAACCGCCGGGTTCGCCGCAAACTGAGAGAGCGGATCGCCGGGCGCGAAAGAGATGATGAGGAAAACGACGAGACTCGTGACCAGGAGCGTGGGCACAAACAGGAGCAAGCGCCGCGCCAAGTAGCGATTCACCGAACATCCTCCGTTCCAAGAGTATCTTGTCGCAAGCCAATCGCGCTGGAAGCGAATGCCCGATTGCTTAACGAGAGATTACCGGCTCGACAACCCAGGAGGCGGGTAGCAACACCTGCCCCCTGGGTTAATCCATTACCGTCCTACTTGTTCGTCCAGTCCGGTAGGTGCGCTAGATCGTTTGAATCCCAAGGATCCGGAACCACACCTTTCAGGTTGTTGCTGATGGCGATGACCGGGAATTGTCGCGCGACCAGGGGAATCATCATCACATTATCCACGAGCATATCATTGAGTTGCTTGTAAATTGTCGCACGCTTGGCAGGGTCAACCGTATTTCCCAACTGGTCAACCAATTTGTCATAGTCGGCGTTGCACCAACGCGACAAATTCCTGCCTGTCCAGTTGGCGGCTTTGGTTTTGATCTGGGCACACGTCCAATTGGCGACAAAGATCGGATCGTCCGGCGCGCTCATGCCTTGGCTGTAGAGTTGGACGTCCGCAAAGAACTTGGTCCAGGTATCCGGATTCGCGAGATCGTTGGAGAAGAAAACTCCGGATTGGATTCCCTTTAGTTCGACCTGGATTCCCAGTTTCTCCCAACCTTGTTTGACGATCTGCATCGTCTTTTGGCGCACTGGGTTGTCGGCGGTTTGGAAAAGGAGTTTCATCTTGATCGGTTTGCCATCAACCACTTTTTGGCGGATGCCATCGGAACCCTTCGCCCAACCGGCATCATCCAACAACTTGTTCGCCTTGTCAAGATTGAACTCGCAAACATCATGCTTGCTGGTTGATACGTGCGCCTCGGGAACATTGACCACATTGCAAGTCGCGACACCCAACAGTCCATCGCCGTACAATTCTTTGCCGATGGTTTGCCGATCCACCGCCAATGCCAATGCCTGGCGCACTTTCAAATCGGTCAAGAAAGGATGCGGCAGATCCGGCTCACTGCGCTTGTCGCCGAGCGCCGAATCGGGATTGGAAAAGTTAATCGCGATGCGCTCCAGCGTCCCGCTCATTGAACCGAGGACTTTGCCCTTGCCGCCCTTCATCAAACTCTGGAGCACGTCGGCTTCGACTTGCAGATTCCAGGCATAGTCTGCATCGCCGGTTTGCAACACAGCACGCGCGGCGCTCGTGGCGTCGCCGCCGCCTTTCAGAATGACTTCTTTGAAACACGGCTTGGTGGCATCGCGATAATTCGGATTGAGATCATAGACGACCACGTCGTTCGGCTTAAACTCGCGGACGATGTACGGTCCCGTGCCGATCGGTTTCAAATTTGCCGGCGCATCCTTCGCCTTGGCGCCGGTGTAATTCTCGAATGCTTTTTTCTGAATGATCATCCCGTACCCGCCGGTGAAAGCGACGTACGGCGTGGGATTGGGTCGGTTCCATGTGACCTTGACCGTGGAGTCGTCCACCTTCTCGACGGTCTTGATCTCACTCATTTTGGTCGAGGTGCTCGCCGCTGTGTCCTTGTTCGTCACGTATTGCCATGTAAAGATCACATCATCGGCGGTGAAAGGTGTTCCGTCAGACCACTTTACGTTTTTCTTCAATTTCCAGGTGATGCTCAATCCATCTGTGGCAATGCCCCCATTTTCCAAGGTGGGCACTTCAGCCGCGAGACCGTATTGCACGTCTGGCTTTCCGTTCACGTCAAGTCCGGCTAACGGTTCATTCACGAGCCGAATGGCATCCCAGTCTTTCGAGCCGGATGCGAGATGTGGATTGAGGATCGTCGATGCCTGCCACCAAAGTAATCGCAATGTTCCGCAGGACCCCTTGGTTGTTGCTGCGGGCGAAGTCGCGGCAGGTGCGGCGGTTGTCGGTACAGGCGTCGCGACAGGTGCGGTGGTTGCAACGGGTGCTTGAGTAGCCGCCGGCAGAGCGGTGGGCTTGGGTGGCTCAGCCGTCGGCGCGGCGCACGCGGCTAAGAAGACCAGCAGAATGAGCAGACTGATTCCGAATGCGAATTGATTGGGCTTTGTCATGGTTCTCCTTTCCCTCTCACGGATTTTCACGATACGAATAAACGGCGTTACTCCTTGCGCGCTTTAGCTTGATCCATTGCCTCCTTCCTCCGACTCCAGGGGATTGTCTGTGTAGATATTGTAATAATATGTCTGTAGTATATTACAAGCCCTGTGGTTTGTCAATCTTGACGTGGTTGGCGAATCATAGTATATTATAAACATATCATAAGACGGGATTGCAAGGAGAGCACATGGGAGACGTGAGGCATGTACAGGTGCGCTGGATCGAAGGAAAAGAATTTGAGACGACCACCGGATCGGGGCATCGCGTGCGGACGGATGCGCGCATCCAAGCCGGTGGAAATAATCACGGTCCTAGTCCGATGGAACTTTTGCTCGCCAGTTTGGGAAGCTGCACCGGCATCAGCGTGGTGGATATCCTCTGCAAAATGCGGCAAGCTATCAGCGGAGTTGAGATCCGGGTTGAAGGAGTTATCGGCGGCGATACCTACCCCAAGATGTACACCGATCTGGAAGTGGTCTATATCGTGCGCGGCAAGGATGTTTCGCCCAAAGCCGTCGAGGACGCCATTCATCTTTCAAAGACGAAATACTGCGGCATCAGCGCGATGCTGGGTAAATCTGCGAACGTGAAAACGCGCTTTGAGATTATTCCAGAGTGAAACCGATCATATCCATAAAAAGTGTATGGTAGTGAAATTCTGTCTCTCCCAGGAGGAAAAATGAATCGCGTGTTTCGCCCCTTCCCCACCCCGCTCGTTTTGCTCGTCGCACTTTTGCTTGCATTTCTCCTCGCCGCGTGTTCCACGCCAGCGGCGCAGCCATCGAATGCCACGCCGGCGACAAGCGGCGCTGCGCCCACGACGAGCGCCGCATCAAGCGCGCCGAAGAAAGGCGGCATCATCAAGTACGGTCTCTCCGTTGATCCCGCCGGACTCGATCCTCACATCCACAACGGCGCTGCGCCGGCGTTCATCAAGACCATGGTCTATGATACGCTGACGCGGTATGACGAAACCGGCAAGATCATCCCAGGTCTAGCGGTGAGCTGGCAAGTGCCGGACAACAAGACCTACGTTTTTACTCTGCGCGATGGCGTCAAGTGGCACGATGGTTCACCGTTCAGCGCAGACGACGTCAAGTACACCTTCGACCGCATCCTCGACAAGAAAAACGGCGCAACGCGGCAAGCCGACCTTGGAATGATTAGCAAAGTGGAGGTCGTCGATCCCAAGACGGTGAAGCTCACTTTGAGCGATTCGAACGCGTCGTTGCTTTCTGTGCTCGGGCGCGAAACCGTTTCCATCGTCAGCAAGAAATTCGCGGAGAGCAGTGGCGATGTGAACGTCACGATGATGGGCACGGGTCCGTTCAAGTACACGAATCGCGAAAAAGGTGTCCGCATCGAACTGCGTCGCAATCCCGATTACTGGGAAGCCGACAAGATTTATCTCGATGGCATTGATTTCATCATGTACCCCGACGACCGCGCGCGTGTGTCCGCGATGCAATCCGGCGCGGTGGACATCATTGACTATGTGCCGTGGCGCAACTTTGACGAATTGGAAAACACAGCCGCGTTCAAGATGTACGCGACGCCAACGATTATCTCGGCGCTTTACATGAACACGCGCAAGCCGCCGTTCGATAACGCCAAGGTGCGCCAAGCCGTCGCCAGCGCGGTAGACCCGAACGCCATCGCGAAAGCCGTTTTCTTTGGACGCGCATCGCCTACGACCGGCGGATTCTTGCCGGTCGGGTCCTACAGCGAAGGACAAAGTTTGCCTTACAAATTCGATGTCGCGCAAGCCAAGAAACTCCTTGCCGAAGGCGGATATAAAGAAGGGACCGAGTTTATCATCGTGACCACTTCGACGTACTCGTTCTTGCAACAGACGGCTGAATTAGTGCAACAGCAACTCGTCGCGATTGGCATGAAGCCGAAAATCGAATCGGTGGATTTCACGGTCTTTGGTCAAAAATTCAACAAAGGCGAGTTCGACATTCTCACCTCGTCGTTCCAAATTGACCAGCCCGATCCGAACTATATGACCCAGTTGTTCGCCAAGGGTTCGCTCTACAGCAATCGCACCGGGTATGTGGATGCCAAGTACGATGACCTTTTACTGAAAGGTCGCGCGACGCTCACCGAATCGGAACGCATTTCGATTTACCGCGAACTGAATCAGTACGCGCTGCAACAACTCTCGATCATTCCAATTGTCGCGCGCGCAGAAGGCGAAGCTGCCGCTACGTACGTCAAGGGCTATCGCCGCTTGGGTCCTGGCTTGGTCAGCAACAACAACGCCGCGTTGCGCTACGTCTGGCTCGACAAATAAATTTCGGCGGCATAATGCAATGTATGGGCTGGCGGACACAGCGTCCCCAGCCCCTTTGCATTGATTGGTGTGATTCATGCTTCCATTCATCATTCGACGCGTTTTCATTTCGCTCGTGCTCGTCGTGCTCGTGGTGACGATGGTCTTTTTCCTCATTCGTCTCATCCCCGGCGACCCAGCCCAGGTCGTCGTTGGCGAGAACGCCAGCCAGGAACAAGTGCAACTCGTTCGCCAACGGATGGGCTTGGAAGACGCACTTTCAGATCAGTACATCCGATGGATTTCCAAATTCGCGCGTTTGGATTTGGGAGTTTCGCTGATTGACGGACGTCCCATCGTGAACGACATTGCCAAACGCTTGCCGCGCACACTCGAACTCGCGATCATTGCCGCACTCGGCGCGCTGTTGGTCGGATTGCCGGCGGGCGTGTATGCCGCGTCACATCGCAATCGCTTGGGCGATGCCATTGCATCCGCCGGCGCGTTGCTGGGTCTTTCCGTACCGAATTTTGTCACCGGCACGCTGGCGATCCTCGTCTTCGGCGTGCTGTGGAAAATTTTACCGAGCGGGGGCTATACCGATTTCGCGCAAGACCCGGGCAAGCACATCGCGAGCTTGGTGATGCCGGCGAGCGTGCTGATCATCGGTCTCTCCGCGAGTATCATTCGGATGACGCGCGCGTCGATGCTTGACGTGCTGGGTCGTGATTTCGTTCGCACCGCGCACGCGAAAGGATTGCCGAATCGGGTCGTGCTTTCGCGCCACGTCGTTCGCAACGGACTGCTCCCGGTGATCGCCGCATTCGGCATCCAACTTGGCAACCTCATCGGCGGCACGGTCATCACCGAAGCGGTGTTCAATTGGCCCGGCATCAGTTCGCTCCTCATCGGTTCGATTGGCTTGCGCGACTATACGGCGGTGCAAGCCGTCATCGCCGTCATCGCGCTCATTTTCCTGATGGTCAATCTCGTCACGGAGATTTTGTATGGCTATCTTGACCCGCGCATCCGTTACAGTTGAAACGCGTCCCAGGATCAATTGGTGGGCGCGCAATCCGCGTTTGATCCTGGGTTTGAGTTTCGTCGTGCCACTTGCGCTCGTCGCCATCCTGGGTCCGATGTTGAATATCGGCGACCCGTTCAAAACGAATGCGCTCAATTCACTTGCGGGACCTGGGCAAGGTGGCTTGTTAGGCACCGACGAGAACGGGCGCGATTTGTTGGTGCGAATCGTCTACGGATTGCGCACGTCGCTCTTTGTCGCGATCACGAGTACGTTGATCGGCGCGTTCGTCGGCACGCTTGCCGGATTGAGCGCGGGTTATTTTCGCGGCTGGGTCGAACAAGTGTTGATGCGCTTGGTGGATGTGATTCTCGTCTTTCCCGCGATTCTCGTCGCGATTGCAATCGTCAGTTTCATCGGCGGCAGCATCACGAATCTCATCATCGTGTTGTCGCTCCTCGTCGCGCCGAACTTTGGACGGATCATCCATGCGAGCACACTCGCGGAAGGTCAACGCGATTACGTCGAAGCCGCGCATTCGATTGGCGCGCGCGAGCGGCGC
This sequence comes from Chloroflexota bacterium, assembly GCA_016219275.1. Taxonomy (NCBI): domain Bacteria; kingdom Bacillati; phylum Chloroflexota; species Chloroflexota bacterium. Next base: position 44,746 of record JACRBM010000060.1, on the reverse strand, counting down.
ATCTTGTTCAAACACATTCTCCCAAATGTCTCGACGCCGCTGTTCACCGAACTCGCGTTGATGCTAGGGCGAGTCGTGTTGATCGAATCGAGTTTGAGTTTCGTCGGGCTGGGCGCGCCGCCGCCGGAACCAACGCTCGGAATTATGGTCAGCACCGCGCGTGGTTATCTCTACAATCAACCTTGGATGTTGATCTGGCCCTCGCTCGTTCTCGCGATCCTCGTCGTCGGATTCAATCTGTCGGTGGATGGTCTGCGCGATTGGCTTGACCCGCGATTGAAACGATAAATGGAGATGTCAATGCCACAGTTTGAAATGACGCAATCAAGTATCGTGCGAACCGAAGTTGTCGCAAAAAACGGAATGGTCACTGCCAAGCATCCGGTGGTTGCCGAAATCGGCATCGCGATTTTGCAGCGCGGCGGCAACGCGATTGATGCGGCGGTCGCGATGGCATTTGCGATCAACACCATCGAGCCACGCATGACCGGCATCGGCGGCGGCGGATTCATGACCATTGCGCTCGCGAACGGCGAGAATTACGTCGTCGATTTCTTTCCGTGCGCGCCATCCGGCGCAACACCCGACCTGTACGAACTGACGCCGGAATTCAAAGCCGACAAGCTGGGTTTTACCGGCGTGAAAGATAACGCAAATGCGGTCGGTCATCGCGCGGTCGGAATTCCAGGCGCGGTCGCCGGCGCGTTACTCGCGCTCGAACACTGGGGCACACTGCCACGCGCTGAAATCATCGCACCGGCGATTAGACTCGCGCGTGATGGCATCGCCGTCACATTTCACGATACGCTCTCCAGCGCGATTGGCATGGGCATTCTGAAACGGAATGCCGAAGCGTCGCGATTATTTCTGAACAATGGAATGCCTTTCGTGCCGATGGGCGACAAGCCATTGTACTTTCGTAATCCCGATCTCGCAAACACGCTCGAAAAAATCAGCGTCGAGGGCGCACGCGCGTTTTATCAAGGCGACCTCGCGCAGAAAATCGTCGCCGAACTTCAGTCCGGCGGCTATGGCATTTCGCTCGACGACCTAGCCAACTATCGCGCGCTTGTGAAAGAGCCGCTCAAGACCGATTATCGTGGTCTGGAATTGTTGTTGCTGCCGGGCGCAACCGGTGGACCAACCATCGCCGAAATCGCACACATGCTCGAACCATGGAATCTCAAGGAACTGGGTCACGCCAGCGCGGCGTACGTGCATCGCTTGATTGAGGCGTGCAAATTATCGCTGGCGGACCGAATGGCATTTCTCGCAGATGAGCAAGCGAACGAACCTTCGACGATCTCACGCGCGCTCGCCTCGCGTGAATTTGCCGCCGAACGTTGCAAGGTCATCGGTGATCAAGCGCTCGGGACGTACGAGCCGATCAAGCCGGGCGCGACCGGTTATCAACCCAGCGCGGAGAGTTGCACGACATTTCTTTCGGCGTGGGACAATCACGGCAATGTCGTCGCTCTGACCCAAACCGTGAATGGCTCGTACGGTTCAGGCGTCGCAGTGCCGGGCACGGGCATTTTGCTCAACAACGCGATGGTGTTGTTCGATCCACGTCCAGGTCAGCCGAATTCGATTGCGCCAGGCAAGCGTCCACTATCGAGCATGGCGCACGTCATCGTTCGCCGCGATGGCAAACCCATTGCGCTTGCGGGCGCGCCGGGCGGACGCAAAATCATCGACACGGTCACACAAGTGATGTTGAACCTGATTGATTTTGGAATGGGACCGCAAGCCGCGTGCGGCAGTCCGTTCATTGACCCCGCCGGGCAGACCGTGTTGATCGATCGCGCGTTCGGCGCGCAAGTGATTGCTGAACTTGTCGCGCGCGGACATCAGCTCGACGCGCAAGAAACAACAATTTGGCCCCGCTTGTCCGGCAATCCTGCCGCGATTACATTCGACGGCACTGAGTTTCGCGGCGGCGTTGATCTTTTTACAACCGGCGTCGCCGCCGGATTCTAGAGCGTCAGAAGACCTGACCGGTTCGCTTCGCGAAAACCGGTCAGGTCTCCATCAACTCTGGTCATCCAAGGAGAGCAGGATGTTTATCATCAAACCGAATCCGCCCGCGCTCGACGCCGAGTTGGTCGAACGCTATCGGCACATCGAACCGACGACCGTCGGACATCGGCTCAATGCCGGCTTTGTCGGCGTTGACATCAAACCGGTGTGGCGTCGCCAACACATCACTGGGCGCGCCATTACCGTGCGGACAGTCGGAATTGATTCGACGATTGTTCACAAAGCGACCGAGTTGGTGCAGCCGGGTGATGTCGTGATCGTGGACATGGCGGGCGAACGCGAACACAGTTGTTGGGGCGGCGGCGTTTCGCGCGCGGCGCGCGCCCATGGCGCGATCGGCGCGGTAATCGATGGACCGGTCTGCGACGTGAACGAAATCGAAGACCTGCAATTTCCGGTATGGGGACGCGCGTGGACGTGTCTCACGACGCGAATGCTGGGAACGGGCGGCGAAATCAATGTGCCGGTGCGATGCGGAAATGCCGTGGTGAATCCGGGCGATCTCATCATCGCAGACGATTGCGGCGTGATCGCGCTGTCGCCGGAAATGGCGTGGCAATGGTTGCCCGAATTTGAAATGATGCAAAAACGTTCCTCGGAACGTTTGCCTTTGATCGAGCAAGGTACTCCCTTGGGAGAGTTGAGCGGCGCGAATCGCTTGATCGAAGCCAAGCAGAAAGAGATCGCGGAAAAATTGGCGCAACTCAAGGAGAAGAAATGACGCTCAAGTATTACGAACACTCGTTGGCGGAATTGCCGTGGCGCGTTGCTGAAGCCGCGTTGAAAGAAACTGATTTGGTGATCGTGCCGCTGGGTAGCGTCGAAGTTTATGGACATTTGCCGCAAGGCACGGATGGCATTGCCGCCGAAGCAATCGCCGATGCCGTTGCGCGCGCGATGAAAGCATTACGAACGCCGCTGATTCCGGTCGGCACGACGCCGACGCTCGCGGCATTTCCTGGCACACTCTCTGTTCGACGCGAGGCGATGGAAACGTTGTTGCGCGACATGGTTTTCTCGCTCGTCAAATCCGGCGCGCGGCGTTTCTTTTTCGTCAACGGACATGCCGGCAACAATGATTTTGTGAATGCCGTGATGCAGGAATTATCGGAACGCGGCGCAAAGGGCGCGACGATCCAGGTTTGGTCTTTTGCGCGCAGTCACGACCAGGAGCTGTTCAAAAATTACAATCCACACGGTCACGCGTCGGAAGCCGGCACATCGGTCATGCTCTATCTACGTCCCGACCTCGTTGACGCATCGCAGAAAATGTACAACAAGCCGACGCTCTCATCGTATCAGGATTTCACTTTTCCAATTGATGCGCGCGAGCGAATGCCGGATGGAATGCACGGCGACACCTCCGAAGCTAGTGCGGAGAAAGGCAAGGTTCTTTTTGATCGCATGATCAAACGCATTTGCGATTTCATCGCTGGTTGGAAGTGATGTAGGAACCAAAACCCGAAGGGTCTTCAGAGACCCTTCGGGTTTTTAGTTTAGAAGAATGACCATACGACTTGCGTGTTATAGGTTAACGATTGAGAAGCGGAGTGCTTTGCGGCGCTGGACCGCTCGACTCGCGGACGATCAACGGGCTTTCCAAAAGCGTGCAATTATTTCCGACCGGCATTTTCCCTTCGCGCATTTGGCGCAGGGTTTGGACGGCAAGTTTGCCCATGCGATATTTGGGCTGTCCAATCGTGGTCAGCGGCGGATAAACATGCGCGGCGATGGAAATATCGTCTACGCCGATAATCGAAATATCCTGGGGCACGCGCAAGCCACACCCGCGCGCCGCGTGCAATGCGCCAACCGCAATGATATCGTTGAACGCCAGCACCGCGGTCGGACGATGATCAGCCGGCATATCGAGGAGCGCGCGCATGGCTTGATATCCCCCTTCGACTTCGGTACCGGGCGGAACGATCGGACACCATTCGGGACGCAACGTTAGCCCCGCCTCTTTGAGCGCCAACTCGATCCCGCGTTGCCGGCTCTGTTCGATCTCGCCAGTGACGGGCGACGCGAGGTGTCCCAAGCGCGTGTGACCTAAACTTAGCAAATGCTGGGTCGCGCGGTACATCGCGTTTTCAAAATCCACTTTGATGCAATGCACGCCCGGGCGGGCGACTTGGCGATTGATGATGACCATAGGAACTTTGTGGCGGTCGCGCCAGTCGAGCAATTCCGGAAAAGGCGAGGAACCGGTGATGATGATGCCGTCCAGCGACTGCTTGCTCATTTTCTGGAGCAACTGCTGCGGATGCTCGGGATGATCGGTCAAGTTGTACAACGTGAGAATGATCCCGGCAAGATTCACTTCATCCTGCACACCGCGAATGATCTCTGGGAAATAGGGATTGAGCAAATCTTCGACGAGCAACGCAATCGTTCCATGACTGCGTGGTTTCGAAGTGCGGTGGGGCGTATAGTCTAACACAGCGACGGACGCCTCGATTTTTTTACGCAAGTCTTGGCTCACTGGACCGGTGTTGTGCAGGACACGCGACGCGGTTGCCGTCGAAACACGCGCATGACGCGCCACATCAGCCAACGTGGCAGGTTTCTTCGTCTTCATCGTATTTTCCTTTCATGTAACTTATACTGCAAATTACACTAATTGTCAATAGAATACATTGACAAAACAAAAATATATGATAGAATAATGATGTAACTTACTATGAAAATTACAGACCCGTAGCTGTCTGTTACTTCGGTTTGGTTGAGGAGGGATGTGCCAAACATTTGAAATCCGGATTACCCGGCATCACTAGGGCTGGCGACCCGTCGCTGTGTGACAGCCGATGCTCAACAATGTTGTGCTGATCATTTTCGACGACGAAACCTGAAAGGAGACATTGACATGTCTACGATTCGATTGATCCAGCGAGCCGTATTCGTGCTCGTCGTTCTGATGTTGGTGGTTGGCTGTGCCGCGCCAGCTCCTGCCCCTGCTCCAACCCAACCGCCGCAACCCACTGCGGTACCCGCGACGGCAAAACCACCTGAACCAACCAAGGCGCCGGTGATGGAACCGACCAAAGCAGCTCCCGCGCCGACGACCGCACCCGCCGCCAAGTACACCGAAGCGCCCCTGCTTGTCGAGCAAGTCAAAGCCGGCAAACTTCCGCCGGTCGAACAACGTCTGCCGCAAAATCCGTTGGTCGTGAAAGCGGAAAAAATCGGTACATACGGTGGAACCTGGCGCATGGGTATGACCGCCGGCACGGACGATCCTTCGTTCTACAAAATCTTTACCTATGAACCACTCGTCCGTTGGAATATCGAGTGGTCTGACATTGTTCCCAACCTCGCCGAAAAGTGGGACGTGAACAAAGAGGCGACCGAGTACACCTTCTATCTTCGCAAAGGCGTCAAATGGTCGGATGGCAAACCCTTCACTGCCGATGACATTGTGTTCTGGTGGGACGATGTTGAACTGAACAAAGACCTCGCACCCGCGCCGCCGGTCTGGATGATCGTCAATGGCAAACCTGGCTCGGTGACGAAGGTTGACGACACCACGGTGAAATTCACCTTTGCCGCGCCGTACGGTCTCTTTTTGCAAAACGTCGCGAGCGCGAATGGTCGCTCGATGCTCAACTTCCCCAAGCACTTTGCCCAGCAGTATCACGCCAAGTACGTTGAAAAAGCCAAACTCGATGAAGCGGTCAAAGCCGCCGGGTTCTCGAGTTGGCGCGAGTACTTTATCGCGCGCGTCGGGCAAGCCGATGGCGGCGGCTTTGGGCAATACAGTGTCGCCGGTCGTCCGATGCTCTATGCCTGGATGGTCGAACAACCCATGTCCGGCACGGCGACCCAGGTATCGTTCGTCCGCAATCCGTACTACTGGAAAGTGGACGCGAATGGACAACAATATCCGTACATTGATCGTCTGACGTACGGCGTCTTCGCCGATGCCGCCGCGATGCTCCTCAAGGCAACCAACGGCGAGATTGATTTACAGATGCGCCACTTTAACACGCTCCCGAACAAAGCGGTGCTCTTCGACAATCAAAAGAAAGGCGATTTCAGTTTCATTGATCTGGTGCCCGTCACTAGCAACGCCGTCGTCGTTAACCTGAACCTGACGCACAAAGACAAGGCGCTGCGCGAAGTTTTCCAGAGCAAGGATTTCCGCGTCGGCTTGTCATACGCGATCAACCGTAAGGAAATCATTGACACCGTTTACGTTGGGCAAGGCACACCCGCGCAAGCCGCGCCCTTGGCAGACACACCGTTCTACAACAAACAACTCGCTACGCAGTACATCGAGTACGATGTGAAGAAGGCGAACGAGTACCTCGACAAAGTGCTGCCCAAGAAAGATGCCAACGGAATGCGTTTGCGCGCCGATGGCAAACCCTTGACCTTCGTCATCGAGATTTCCAATTCGCTCCAAGACCAGGTGGACGCCGGCAACTTGATCGCCAAGTACTGGAAGGCGGTCGGCGTGAACGTGCAAGCGAAACCGGAAGATCGCGCGCTGTTGTATCAACGCAAAGACGCGAATGATCTGGACGCGATGATCTGGAATGGCGAGGGCGGCTTGGGTCCGATGTTCGACCCGCGCAATTTCTTCCCGTACAGCACCGAGTCCGCTTTCGCGGAGGCGTGGCAGTACTGGTATAATGGCGTTCGCGATAACACCGCCGAAGAACCGCCCGCCGATGTCAAAAAGATCATGGATGCGTTCAACAAAGCCATGACCCAGCCCGAGTTTACCGGACAGGTCAAGGCGATGAATGAAATGTTGCAAATGTCCGCGGACTATTTCTTCTGCATCGGCGTGACTACCCCGCCCTTGGCGTATGGCATCGTCAAGAACAACATGGGCAACGTGCCGAAGAAGATGATCAACGGCTGGCAGTATCCCACTCCCGCGCCGACGAACACGTTCGCGTACTTTTTTACCAAGTAGGTGATCGGAAACTAGTAGACCTGACCGGTTTTTGCGAACCGGTCAGGTCTTGTCTGAAAGAGACACGCGTATGCTCCAATACATTCTCCGCCGCGCCCTTTTCATGATACCCACGTTGCTCGTTACATCGCTGGTTGCCTATATCATCATCGAACTTCCGCCCGGCGATTTTGCGACATCGTACGTCGCCAACCTTGCCGCGCAAGGCGATACCGCGAGTCAAGAGACCGCGCGCGTTATTCGCGAGCAGTATGGTTTAGATCAGCCAGTCACCGTCCGCTATCTGAAATGGATGCAAGGCATTCTAACCCAGGGCAACTATGGCATCGCGTTCGAAATGCGCCAGCCGGTTGCCTCTCTGATCTGGGAACGCGTCTGGCTCACCATCGTACTATCCATTGGCAGTGTCATCATCACGTGGCTCCTGGCTTTTCCGATTGGCATTTATTCTGCAGTCAAGCAATATTCACCCGGCGATTATCTTTTCACGTTCCTGGGATTCATCGGCATTGCCGTTCCTAGTTTTCTTCTGGCGCTCGTGCTGATGTACATCCAGTTCAAATACTTTGGCACGACCTCCGGCGGCTTGTTCTCCACCGAGATGTCCAATGCTCCTTGGAGTTGGGACAAGGTTGTGGATTTGCTCGGGCACATTTGGATTCCGGTGCTCATCCTCGCGTTCGGCGGCACGGCGGAATTGATTCGCATCATGCGCGCGAACTTGCTCGACGAACTGCGCAAGCCGTACGTAGTTACCGCGCGCGCCAAGGGTCTGCCGGAATGGCGCGTGCTCCTCAAATACCCGGTGCGGCTCGCACTCAATCCGTTTGTCAGCACGATTGGCTGGACGTTGCCGTACCTCGTTTCCGGTTCGATCATTCTCTCCGTCGTGATGAATTTGCCCACGACTGGACCCATGTTATTGCGCGCGCTCCAAGTTCAAGATATGTATCTCGCCGGCGCGTTGATTCTAATTCTCAGTGCCCTCACGATTGTCGGCACGTTGGTCTCGGATATTTTATTGGCGTGGCTCGACCCGCGCATTCGGTATCAGTAAGACCCCGCATGGTCATTGCGAGCCGCGTAGCGGCGAAGCAATCCCCAACTTACAAGTCGGAGATTGCTTCGTCGCGAAGACCGCTCCTCGCAATGACATGCGCTCAGAGGAACTCATGTCCAGCATCTCAATCACCGCGACCAACCTCGCCGAAAAAGAAGCGCAGGTCTATGTCGCGCCGCAATGGAAACTCGTCTGGTGGAAATTCCGCAAACACAAACTCGCGCTGATCAGCGGAATCATCACGCTTTTGATTTATCTGGTCGCGCTGTTCGTCGAATTCCTCGCACCGTTTACGCCCGACCAGACCAATTCCAAATACCTGTATGCCCCGCCCCAGCCCCTCCATTTCGTTGACGACCAGGGCAATTGGGGATTGTACGTTTATGGGTACACATCCAAGATTGACCCGGTCGCCTTGCGGCGCACGTTTGAAGTTGATGCGAGCGTAAAACTGCCCGTCGGCTTTTTCGTCGAAGGTGTGCCCTACAAATTGTTCAACCTGATTCCGCTGAATCGGCATTTGCTCGCCCCGCTCGATCCCAGCCAGCCGATGTATCTAATCGGCGCAGATCGCCTGGGGCGCGACGTCTTGAGTCGCCTGATTACCGGCACGCGCGTGTCCATGTCCATCGGATTGATCGGCGTTCTGCTGAGTTTGATCCTGGGGATTTTGCTTGGCGGATTGTCTGGGTACTATGGCGGGAACATTGACAACTTGATTCAACGCATGATCGAATTTCTCCGTTCGATTCCATCCATCCCATTGTGGATGGGACTCTCCGCCGCCTTGCCCTTGGATTGGCCCCCCCTCCAAGTTTATTTTGCGATCACCGTCATTCTATCCTTGATCGGATGGACGGGCTTGGCGCGCGTCGTGCGCGGACGTTTCCTCTCGTTGCGCGAAGAAGATTTTGTGATGGCGGCGCGTTTGGACGGCGCGAGCGAAATCCGCATCATCCTGGGTCACATGCTCCCGGCGTTCACAAGCCACATCATCGCCGCGATCACGCTCGCAATTCCTGGGATGATTCTCTCCGAGACCGCATTGAGCTTCCTGGGGCTGGGTCTGCGCGAGCCGGTCGTGAGCTGGGGCGTGTTGTTGCAAGACGCGCAGGATATTCGTTCGATTGCGACCGCGCCGTGGTTGCTGATTCCCGCGCTCGCGGTCGTCGTATCCGTCCTCGCGTTGAACTTTCTCGGCGATGGTTTGCGCGATGCGGCGGATCCGTATGCAAGATAAAGGATGAAGACAGAAGGATGAAGGATGAAAAGTTTGAAACCAATTTTCATCCTTCTGCCTTTGGATAGAGAAATATATGCAGACACTTGATAGTATTCTACTTGAAGTAAGAAATCTCAAAACTCACTTTTTCCTCGACGAAGGCACCGTCAAAGCCGTCGAGGGCGCGGACTGGCAGATCAAACGCGGCGGCACGCTGGGCGTTGTCGGCGAGAGTGGGTGCGGTAAAAGCGTGATGTCGTACTCGATTCTGCAACTCATCGAATCGCCGGGGCGAATCGTCGAAGGGCAGATTCTTTTTCATCGTCCGTTAAAATCCACCGGGCAATCGCCGATGACCGACATCGTTGATCTTGCCGCGCTCAAACCGGACAGCCGCACGATGCGCGAAATTCGCGGCGAAGAAATCGCGATGATTTTTCAAGAGCCGATGACGTCGCTCAGCCCGGTGCACACTATCGGCAATCAGATCGAAGAAGTGATCCAACTGCATCGCGGCGTCAACCAAGCGACCGCGCGCCAGCAAGCCATCGAGATGTTGCATCGCGTCGGCATTCCCAAGCCGGCGGAACGCGTGGACGCGTATCCGTTTCAACTCAGCGGCGGGATGCGCCAACGCGCGATGATCGCGATGGCGCTCGTGTGCCATCCCAGTTTGCTCATCGCGGACGAACCGACGACCGCGCTCGATGTGACGACGCAGGCGCAAATTCTCGAATTGATGCAGGAACTGCAACGCGATATGGGTATGGCGGTGATGCTCATCACGCACAACCTGGGTATGGTCGCCGAGATTTGTGAGGACGTGGTCGTGATGTACCTCGGCGAAGTCGTCGAGCGTTCCGACGTGTACTCGCTTTTTCGCGAGCCGCTGCATCCGTACACGCGCGCGCTGATGCGCTCCATTCCACGCCTGGGACAAATCAAGCAAGGTCGGCTCGATCCGATCCAGGGTTCGGTGCCTGATCCGTACAATCGTCCAACCGGTTGTCCATTTCATCCGCGCTGTTCGCAAATGATGCCGGGAAAATGTGATCGCATTCATCCCGGACTGACCGAACAAGGCGATCGGCGCGCGGTGCGCTGTTTGTTGTACGGCGAACCATCGGAAAACAAGGACGCGTGATATGGCACACGATACAATGCTCGCGGTCAATCATTTGAAAATGCACTTTCCAATCCGCAAAGGATTTCAGCAACGCATCGTCGGTCACGTCAAAGCGGTAGACGATGTGAGTTTTTCGATTCGCAGTAGCGAAACCCTAGGACTTGTCGGCGAGAGCGGTTGCGGCAAGACGACGATTGGGCGTTGCATCATGCGCGCGTACGATCCAACCGCTGGTAAAATTTCGTACTGGAACAAGCAGGGAGACCCGGTTGATCTAGCGACGCTCAGACAAAGCGAACTGAAACCGTATCGCCGCGAATTGCGGATGATTTTCCAGGACCCGTACTCGTCGCTCAACCCGCGCATGACCGTGCTCGATATTGTCAGCGAGCCGCTCAAGGTGCACGGCATCGCCAAAGGCGCCGAGTTGGAAGACCGCGTCGCGAATCTTTTGAAACGCGTCGGTTTGCGTCCCGAGTACATGCGCCGCTATCCCCACGCGTTTAGCGGTGGACAACGCCAACGCATCGGCATCGCGCGCGCGCTCGCGCTCGATCCGCGCATCGTCGTCGCCGATGAAGCCGTGTCCGCGCTCGACGTGTCGGTGCAAGCGCAGATTCTCAACCTGATGGAAGATTTGCAAGCCGAGTTGAATCTGACGTATCTTTTCATCTCGCACGATTTGAGCGTCGTCGAGTACCTTGCCGACCGCGTCGCGGTGATGTACGTCGGCAAGCTCGTCGAGATGGCGGAGACCGCCAAACTGTTTGCGAATCCCAGGCATCCGTACACCGAAGCGTTACTCTCCGCCGTGCCCAAGCCCGATCCGACGATGCGCTCGAAACGCATCGTCCTCGAAGGCGATGTCGCCGACCCGGCGAATCCGCCGAGCGGGTGTTACTTTCATCCGCGTTGTCGCTACGCCGAGGCGCGCTGCAAAATCGAAACGCCGGCGTTGCGCGAGGTCGGACAAAATTGTTCGGTCGCCTGCCATCGCGCGGAAGAGTTGAGTTTGCGCGGCGTAGCGCAAATTGTAAATTGAAGATAAACCCGAAGAGTGTTGAAGACCCTTCGGGTTTCGGTGAGAATATGCCACAAGCAATCACTGATCCATTAAATCTAACCGCCGCCGAAATTCAACGCCTCATCGTTCCCGGCACAGCGCACTTGCCGGAACTGGACCGCGCGCGCCAGAACCTGGATACTTTGCGCGACGCGCCGCAAACGCGAATCATTCTCGCGCAGACTGCATCCATCGTCGAATCGCTCGCGCAGATTCCGCAGACGACTTTTTCGCACTATCGGTATTTCATTCGCACCGGGGATCGCACGAATTACGAGAAACCGTACTTTCTCAAACGCGCGAAACTCGCGAGCGCGACGCTGCGAATGTTCCTGGGTCAATCCGAACTAAAAGACGCCGTGCAAGATTATCTATGGAACATTTGCGAAGAAACGAACTGGGTCTTGCCCGCGCACGAAAGAGACATCATTGACCTTTTTTCCGCCGAGACCGGCTTTGCGCTCGCGGAAACACTGACGCTTTTGGGCGACGCGCTCGATGCCCAAGTGCGCGCGCGGGTTCGCGCCGAAATCGAACGCCGCCTCTTTGAGCCGTACCTGCGTTTTCACCAGTTGCACTGGTGGCACAAAGCCGGGATGAATTGGAACGGCGTGTGCAACAGTTCGGTCGCGGCAACATTCTTGATGCTTGAACCGGAACCGGCGCGCGTCGCGCGCGCGCTCGAAATTGCGCTGGCTGGTTTGCGCGTCTTTTTGGACGCGGGATTTGAACAGGACGGCAGTTCAACCGAAGGCGTCAGCTATTGGCATTATGGGCTGATCAATTTTGTCGCGCTGGCGGAAATGTTGCGCGCACGCACGAAAGGCGCGATTGATCTGCTTGCCTCGGAACGCTTGCGCGATATCGCGGCGTACCCCGCCAAGTTGCTCCTGTCTCCTTCCAAGTTCGCGACCTTTTCCGATTGCGACGACGCGCTCAATTTCAACCATGGCATCATCGCGCGCTTGCTCGAACGCACCGGCGAAAAATCGCTGTTGAATTTGTTGACCGCACCTGTCGCCAGCGAACTCACCAGCAACACCAACTGGCGGCTGACGATGATGTTGCGAAGCATCTTGTGGTGGGATGGCACGTACCATGCGCCTGCGCCGATCACCGACACGTACTTGCCGCTGGGCGGCATCGCGCGTCTGGTCGCACGCACGCCGCAGAATACCCAGGTCGTGGTCGCGATCAAAGCTGGTCACAACGACGAAAACCACAACCACAACGACATCGGCAGTTTCATTTTGCACGTGGACGACGAAACGTTGCTCACCGACCCAGGTCGCGGATTGTACGCGCGCGACTATTTCAATCAGCGCCGTTATGAAAACCTGTTTGCCAATTCCTACAGCCACAGCGTGCCGCGTGTCGGCGGACACGTGCAGAAAGAGGGGCGCGAGTTTCACGGCGAAATCGTGAACGTCGAGATGAACGCACCGGTCAAACGCGTCGAGATGGAATTTGCACGCGCGTATGCGGTGACAAACCTGGCGAGCGCGCGGCGACAGATCACACTTGACCCTGCCGGTGTCGTGACGTTAAATGATGTCTTCCGCTTTTCCGAAAACCCGGTCGCGGTCGAAGAAGCATTGATGACCTGGTGCGACGCACAGGTGAACGGTGCAACGGCGCTCGTCCGCGGCAAGCATCACGAGTTGCGGCTGATCATCGAAACACCAAACGACGCGCACTTTGCGCTTGAGCAACTGGAAAAAGCGAGCCGCGATAATGCCAAGCCGGAAATTCTCAAGCGATTGAGCGTCGTCTTACCCGTGCAGGACGAACCACAGTTTCGCGTGCGAATGGAAATCTCGAAAACAAACGAATGAACGACGGAGGCAACCTTGCTTTATCCGCAATCTAATCTGTTTCGTCAGTGCATTGACCTATCCGGTTTCTGGGATTTGCGTTTCGATCCGGAAAACCTGGGTCGCCAATCGAATTGGTCTGCCGGTTTTACCGGCGGGCGTCCTGCCGCCGTGCCCGCGAGTTGGAACGATCAATTCGAAGATGGGCGCGATTATCTCGGCAATACCTGGTATCAAACGCGTTTCGATTTGCCCTGGGGCTGGGACGCAGCGCGCCAACACATGCGCGTGCGTTTCAACTCGGTGAATTATCTCGCCGAGGTCTGGTTGAATGGCGTGCGGCTCGGTCAACACGAAGGCGGACATTTGCCTTTCGAATTCGACATCACGCCTTACGCGCAGCGCGAGCGCAATGTGCTCATCGCGCGCGTCGAAGGCGAACTTGAGCCAGATCGCGTCCCACCCGGCAATGTCCCGGCGGATCCCAAACACATGTTCATCAGTCAAACCGAAAATTATCCGCCGGCGTCGTTCGACTTTTTTCCATTCTGCGGAATTCATCGCCCGGTCTTGGTGTACGCGACACCGCGCCTAGCCATCGCCGATTTGACGGTGACGACGAGCATTTCCGGAAACACCGGGATCGTTCGCGTCAAATTGAATCGCGAGGAAGGCGACGCGGCGACGGCGCGCTTCACTCTGCGCGGTGCGAACGTTGTCACTGAAACAACCATTGCCGGCGCGGCGACTGAGATCGAATTGCAAGTGCCGGACGCCGCGTTGTGGTCGCCCGATTCACCGCACCTGTACGATCTCAGCGTGGAACTCGCGCGCGGCGGTGAAACCTTCGACCGCTACACCTTGCCCATCGGCATTCGCACGATTGCAATCCAGGACGATACATTGTTGTTGAATGGCAAGCCGATCTATCTCAAAGGTTTCGGGCGTCACGAAGATTTCCCCATTGCCGGGCGCGGCTTGATGCCGGCGCTCATCGTCAAGGATTACGCGCTGATGAAATGGATCGGCGCGAACTCGTTCCGCACGACGCATTACCCGTACTCGGAACAAATGATGGACTTGGCGGATCGGCTGGGATTCTTGGTCATTGATGAAACGCCGGCAGTCGGATTGTTCTTCGCCGAAGAAGGGTTGGCGCGTCGTTTGGAATTGTGCCGGCAGTACACGCAGGAACTCGTCGCGCGTGACAAGAATCATCCCAGCGTGATCGCGTGGAGCATCGCGAACGAGCCGCATTCGTGGTTGCCCGCCGCCAAACCATTTTTCAAAAATCTGTACGATCAATGCAAGTCGCTCGATCCAACGCGCCCGATCACGCTGACCACGTATATCGGCGTCGGCGAAGAGTCGTTCGAGTTTTGCGACTTGATGTGTCTCAATCGTTACTTTGGCTGGTACTCGCAATCCGGCAAAATTGCCGAAGGCGCGGCGTGTCTTTCGGCAGAACTCGACGCGTTGTATCAAAAGTACCGCAAGCCGCTCATCCTGACCGAGTTTGGCGCGGATACGATTTCCGGTTTTCACGCGCAACCGCCGGAAATGTTCGCGGAAGAATTCCAAGCCGAGCTGCTCGCCGCGTACATCCAGGTTCTGCGCCGCAAACCTTTCGTCATCGGCGAGCACGTGTGGAACATGTGCGATTTCAAAACATCACAAGCCGTGCAACGCGTGGGCGGGATGAACTTGAAAGGCGTCTTTACGCGCGACCGTCGTCCCAAACTCGCCGCGCATCGCCTGCGCGAGATATGGCAATGACACGAATGAACAATCGGACGCGCGCGCTGGCGATTCTCAATTATGAATCGTACGACCGGTTGCCTATCGTGCATTTCGGTTATTGGCGCGAGTTGCTCGCCAGGTGGGCGGAAGAAGGTCATCTGACCCAGGACGAGGCGACGAACTGGGCGGACGGCAATCTGATTGACCAGACGATCAGTCGTCGCCTCGGTTTCGATTTCAACTGGGGCGCGAATTTCAATTGGAAGACGCGTCTGTTTCCGCCCATCGAAAGCAAAATCGTCGAAGAGCGCGCGGATGGTTCCTATATTTTCCTGGATGAAGACGGCGGCTTGGTCATCAAGAAACGCGGCGTCGTCTCGATTCCGACCGAAGTGGATCACCTGCTCAAAAGCCGCCAAGAGTGGGACGCGATTTTCAAATCGCGTTTGCAATTCGATATGGCGCGCATCAACGGCACGCTGGTTCACTTCGGCGAAAAAAGTTTGCGCTTTGATAACGGCGGATGCGATGCGTTGCGATCAACCGAGCGCGCGAATCCGTATGGACTGTACTGCGGCAGTCTGCTCGGCGTGATTCGCGATTGGCTGGGTTTGGTTGGGATGAGCTACTTGATGGCGGACGATCCCGCGCTCTTTGACGAAATCATCGTGACGGTGAGCGACCTGTGCTATCAAGGTGTGCGTGCAATTCTAGAAACCGGCGCGCGGTTTGATTACGCGCATTTCTGGGAAGACATTTGTTACAACAGCGGTCCGCTCATCAACCCGCGCGTGTTCGCGAAAAAAATCGGACCGCACTACAAGCGCCTCACCGATTTGGTCGCGCAGTACGACATTCACAACGTCTCGCTCGATTGCGATGGCAAAATTGACGCGCTGATTCCGACCTGGCTCGAGAACGGCGTGAACACGATGTTTCCCATCGAGGTCGGTACGTGGAACGCGAGCATCCAACCCTGGCGCGCCCAGTACGGCAGAGCATTGCGCGGCGTCGGCGGCATGAACAAAAATGTTTTCGCGCGCGACTATGCCGCGATGGACGCCGAGATCGAACGATTGCGTCCGTTGGTTGACTTGGGCGGATATATTCCGTGTCCCGATCATCGCATTCCCGGCGACGCGCGTTGGGAAAATGTCCAGTACTATTGCGAAAAAATGCGGCGCGTGTTTGGTTAGCAACGAATCCAGGTGTCTTCCCTTCGGGGAAACCTGGATTCTAGCGAAGATGTTGAGAAAGCAACAATGAATCAAGAACATTCAAGCGCGTTGCCTAGTTTTGTTCCCGCGGCGCTGGCGTACAGTCTTGACCTGACGCGCCAGAATCTCGCGACGGTAACGAGTTTCCCGGAACTGGCGAAGGATGGCAAATGGTTGTGTAGTGACGATGGTTTTTGGACGGGCGGGCACTGGACGGGATTGCTTTGGCTGGCGTACGCGCACACCGGCGACGACACACTCGAACGCGCCGCGCGCGCATGGACCGCGCGACTCACGCCGCGCCAGAACGATACAACCACACACGACCTGGGATTTCTTTTCGAGTTATCGCACATCCTGGGTTGGCGGCTCACCGGCGATGCGTCGTTCAAAGCGCCGGCGATTCAAGCCGCGCGTACGCTCGCGCGACGATTCAATGCCAAAGGCAATTTCTTCCAAGCGTGGGGCGCGTTGGATGGCGCGCCCAGTGAACGCGGGCGCGCGATCATTGACACGATGATGAATCTGAACTTGCTTTTTTGGACGAGCCAGGAAACCGGCGAACGCCACTTTGCCGATATCGCCATCGCTCACGCGGACACGACGCTCAAGCGCCATGTGCGCGCGGATTGGTCAACCTCACACGTGACCGATTTCGACCCGGAGACCGGCGCGTTCATCAAGCAAGATACGGCGCAGGGTCTGAGCGCGACCTCGTGTTGGTCGCGCGGGCAGGCGTGGGTCGTCTACGGTTTTGTCGAGTGTTATCGCGAAACCGGCGACGCGCGGTTTCGCGACGCCGCGCGCCATCTCGCCGCATATTGCTTGCGCCGCTTGCCTTCCGATCGCGTGCCGTACTGGGATTACGACAGCCCCTTGATTCCAAACGATGTGCGCGATAGTTCCGCCGGCGCGATCCTGGCATCGGCATTGTTGAACCTGGCAACGCTCGAGCCAGACCCGGCGCACGCCGATTGTTGGCGCGCGGAAGCGCTCGCAATGTTGGAATCACTGTGGAACAACTATAGCAGTCGCGGGACGCGCGAACCCTGCATCCTGTTGCACGGCACGCGCTCCAAACCCGAAGATTCGATGGATCACGGTTTGATCTACGGCGATTATTATTTCGTCGAAGCGTTGACCCGGCTTGCCCCGACCAACACGTTTGCAATTCTACCGAACCATGCTAGAATGAATTTGTAATCAAGGTCGTCGGGTCACGTTACTGACGAGGGTGACTGCCCCTGCCGGGTCGCGCCCTGGACGATGCTTGCTTGACTCTTCACTCGCTTGGGGCGCGGCTCCGAGCGAGTTTTTGTTTTGCGCGATGTGGTCTTTGCCGGAGATGGTCATGCTGGATGTTCTGCTGGTCGGCGCGGAGGAATTGGAAAATCTCGCGACGCGTTATCTCGCGGCGGTATTGCGTCAGCGCGGTTATGTCGTGGAACTCGTTCCTTTCAGTACCACCGCCGAGATGGACGCGGTCGTCGAGCGCGCACGCGCCACACAGCCGCGCGTCATTGGACTGTCCATCATCTTTCAGTATCGCGCTCCCGAATTCTTGAAGCTCGCCGAACAGTTGCGTCAACTTTTGCCGAACGTCCACATCACCGCGGGCGGACACTTTTGCACGTTCACCGCGTCCGACCTCCTGCGCGATTATCCGGCGTTGAACTCGGTCGTGCGCGGCGAAGGCGAAGTGACGCTCGTCGAGCTCGTCCAACACCTCGCTGCGCCCGAAACCTGGGATCAGATTCTCGGTCTGTCGTTTCGACGCGAGGAGTGCATCGTGAACAACGCGGCGCGTCCCCTCATCGCAGACCTGGATACGTTGCCTTTCCCGGCGCGCGATACGCCGCCGCAACATCATCTCGGTATCGGTGTGTCGCCCATCCTGGGTAGCCGGGGTTGTTATCGCGATTGCGCGTTCTGTAGCATCCACGCGTTCTACGGCGCAAGTCGCGGCGCGCTCCAACGCTTTCGCAGTGTGCCGAATCTCGTGGACGAGATGGAGCAATTGTATCACCAGTTTGGCGTCCGCTTTTTCATATTCAACGACGACGAATGGTTTCCGCCCGGGCGCGCGCGTATCCCGCGCATCACCGAGTTGGAACGCGAATTGCGCGGTCGCCGGCTCGACGTGATGATGAGCATCAAATGTCGCGCGGACGACATCGAAGAAGAATTATTTCGCCGTCTGTTAGCGTTGGGGGTCGTGCGCGCGTACGTCGGCGTCGAGTCTGGTTCCGATCACAGTCTGCAGACCTTGAACAAAAAGACGACGGTCGCGCAAAATCGGCGCGCGCTCCAAGTACTCCAGCGCGTCGGGATGCTCGCGGATTTTGGTATGATTTTTTTCGATCCCGAAAGTACGGTGGAAGACGTTCGCGCGAATCTGGATTTCTTTCACGCGATGGCAGGCGAAGGTCAAGCGCCGCTTAGCTTTGGACGGATGGAAGTGTACGCGGGCACGCCGATGCTCGCGCAACTGCAACGCGCGGGTCGGCTGACCGGCGATTATATGGCGTGGACGTACACGATGGCGGATCCACGCGTCGAGTTGTTGTTCCGGATGATGTACGCGACGATGCGCCAGCGCCACTATGATGGGAATGGCGTCGGCAAACAATGCTCGCTCGCGTGCTACGAACAGATGATGTACGAGTTTGGACGTCAAGGTCGCGCGGACCCTGGCTTGGGCGCGCGGTTACGCGACATGGTCGCCCGCGTCAACAATCACTCGCTTGCCATGCTCGAAGAAATGCTCGCGTACAATTTGCGCGAGAACATTTACGACGTGAATCGCGTCAACGCGCAAGTGGTTGCGTGGGCAAGCCAGATTCGTCTTTTTGATTTGAAGATGCAGATCGAACTTGCCGATTGGCGCGCGCAGATCAGCGCGAATCTGGAAACTGAACGGAGGTCCGAATGATTCCGTGGCGCAAACTGACACCCGACGCGCAGAAAAGCATCCTGGCTTTGATGGTCTTGTCCGGAGGCGCGAATCTCACTGGTTGTTGTCCGCCGGTGGTGTGCGATCCCGCGCCGCCACCCAGGACGGCGACTCCACTGCCGCGACCCAGTCCGATCATCTGCGATCCCGCACCGCCGCCTTCGGTTCGACCGACGCAACCGCGCGATGCCTCGCCGGTTCCATCGGCGACGCGAACGCCGTTGCGTACGCCGATCATCTGCGATCCGCCGCCGCCACCCAGGACGACGACGCCGCAAGCAACCGCCACGCCCGTCGCATCGCGTCGCTTTCAGTTGCGCGGTTTGCAGATGACGACGGATTCTACACTGAATGGTGCGGCGGTGCGCGGCTCCATCTACGACCGACAAGATCAACCGTTCGGCGAGGTCAAGATCACGTTGCAAGCCGGCAACACGATCATCGAAACGGCGACCGCGCGCAACGGCGCGTTCTTTCTCCGCGTCGCGAATCCTGGGTCGTATCAACTGATCATCGGCGGAGACAAGGCGAGCGCGCTTGCCTTGCAACTCAAGCCCTTCGATGTAGCGAATGTCGAATGGAAAGAACTCGAACCGCAATCACTCGCGCCGTTACCATTGGCAGAAATTCGCGTCGTGGATATTGTCTGGGGCGATGATTTGACTTTTACCGTGGAAACCGCGTGGGCGGATGCGCGCTATCGCTGGAGTGTTTCGGGTGGCACACTCATCGAAGAACAAACTCGTGTGATTTGGCAACCGCCCGCCGAGCCGGGTCGTTATCTTTTGCAACTCGTGGCGGATTGGGGCGCGGATGGATTGGCGGTAGATTCGATTGGGCTTGCCGTCACCGCGGAGGGATACGTCATTGTCGGTTGACGTTTTGATCGTCGAAGACCTGGCTCGACAAAAACTTCCGGCGCGCTCCATGTCTGCCGCGTTCCAGCGCGAAGGTTTGCGCGTCCACCTCGTTGATCTGAACGATGGATACGCGGCGATTATCGCGTCCGCGCGCGCCGAATCACCGGGCTTGATTATTTTCTCCATCCTCTTCGCCGACCGCGTAGACGAACATCTCGCGCTCATCACATTGTTGCGCGCGGCCGGTCTCCGCGCGCATTTCGCATTGATCGGACATCTGCCGACTCTGGCGTGTACCGATTTTTTGGCGGCTTGCCCTACCCTGGATTCGGTGTTGCGCGGTGACGCCGAAGCGTGCGCGCCAGACCTGGCGCGTTGTCTGGCGAGTCAGGGCGAATGGCAAACCGTGCCAGGTATCGCCTTGCGATCATCCGATCCGCTTTCGAATTTTTCGCCGCGAGAAAATATTTCGCTCGATGATTTTCCGCGCCCGTTGCGCGAGGAACCCGCCCCTTGCTTCCGAGGTTATCCCTTTGCGACGATTGAATCGAGCCGCGGATGTTATCACGCTTGTTCGTTTTGTCTACCCGCGGCGTCATATCGCGCGCAAGGGATGCCGTACCGCCAACGCGAAGTCGCCAAGATCGTGGACGAAATCGAGGAGTTATATCGCCGGGGCGTGCGGTTGTTCCTGTTCGACGACGATCAATTTCTGCCGCCCGGTCTGACGCGCGTCGCGCGCGTCGAAGAATTTGCGGTCGAACTTGAACGAAAGAATCTAACGATTGCGTTCACGATCAAATGCCGCGCCGATGATGTGGAGGCATCGCTTTTTCGGCGACTGAAAGAGCTGGGATTGTTGCGAGTCTACCTGGGGGTCGAATCCGGTTGCCCGGCGACGTTGGAACTTTTCAACAAGCGCACGACCGTTCAGCAGAACGCGGCGGCTTGCGCGATGCTAGAGAACCTGGGAATTGTTTTTGATTTTCGCTGTTTGCTCTTTCATCCGTGGAGCACACTTGAGACGGTCGCGGCAGAGATTGATTTTCTGCAAGCGATGCAATCGCACTTGCCGACCGCGCTCGACGTGCGCGAGATAGAAATTTATCCAGGCACACCGCTCGCGCGCCAACTGGGTCGCACAAGAGCCGGCGTGCCGACGCCTGGGCTAATGCCCTACACGATTGCCGATCCGCGCGCAGAGTTTCTCCGCCGAGTGAGTCGTCTGGTATTCGATTCTCAGGGCGCGTATGGTCGGACTTGCCGCGCGTTGACCGAGGATTGGTGCGCGCTGTTGCTGACGCGGCGCTTTCATCGCGAATTGGACAATGCGGGGAACTGGCAGAAACTTCGAGGTGTGGTCACCCAACTAAATGTCGCATCGCTCCAAGTCTGGGGAGAGATGTTGGAATTTGCGCGCGCGAGGGATATCTACGATGCGACTAGAGTGAATGCACAGGTGGGAGATTGGGCGATGGCGATCAATTCCGCTTGTGCGCCAATTGCGGCAGTCTCCGGTCGGTCGTCGGTGGTCATAAAGTTCGAGTAGCTTCACTTGCCTGCGTTCGCGTTTTTCTTATTCCAGTACCGCACCAGCCCTTGTACGATTCCCTCGTAACTTGACGCCACGTTGTACGCATCCACATCCGCGCCGACCGCTTGCATCTCTTGCGTCGCGCTCGCGGTGAGTCGCTTGACCATCTCCGTTTCATCCGCATCATCGAGCATCGCCGCGCGAATCACGTTTGCCCACGCGACTAGGCGCGTCTCCAAATCGTTCCAGTGCCAATTGAGATTGCCGCGAAATAGACCGAAATGCGCGAGACACAAACCGGACACATTCAGCGCGCGCAAACGCGCGATGCTCGCGCGCCACGTTTCGATGTCGAGTTCGGGCGGCGTGGTTGGCGGACGCACATAGCGCACGCCGGGCATTCGCACGCCGGCGATGTCGCCCGCGAACAACAACTGGCTGCGTTCGTCCAGGTATGCGTGATGATGCCGCGCGTGTCCTGGCGTATCGAACACGCGCAACGTAGACCCAGGAATGGCAAGCGTGTCGCCGTCGTTGACGATCACGAGATTCGGCGACGGCACGGGCAACACCGAACCCCACAACGAATCCATCTTGTCGCCGTACACGCGTTGCGCGCTCGCGACAAGTTTCGATGGATCGGCGACGTGCGGCGCGCCGATGGGATGCACGTACACCGTGACCCAGGGTAATTGTTTCGCGAGGACGCCCGCTGCGCCAGCGTGATCGAGATGAATGTGCGTGAGAAAAATTTGGCGTACGGATTCGAGTGACGCGCCCGTGGCTTGAACGCTTTCGAGCAATGCATCCAAGGTCGAGGCGGGACCAGGTTCGATGATCGCGGCAGATGCGCCATCGTAAACAAGATAGGACGCGATCACTTCGGCGCGTCCTTGGAATTGCAGATCAATCGTCCAGATATGGTCGGTTAGTTGATGCAGAAGCGGAGCCATCAAATCCATCCTATATTTCGCAGGAGCGACGCATGGGGGCAATTCATGAATCGCCCCTACAAAAAATCATCGTCGTCCCACAATCTTGTCATAGATCGCTTCGAGTTCTTCTTCCGAGTAAAAGTGAATCACAACCTTGCCGCCCTTGCGCGAGCGATACACTTGAACCTTGGTGCCGAGCGCGGAGCGAAAATCGCTTTCGAGCGCGCGCGTCGCCGCAGGCATTTCGCGCTCTTCGCGCGATGAGCGCGCGGTCGGCGGTCGGCGGTCGGGGGTCTTGGATTCATTCACGCGGCGCGCGGCCTCCTCGGTTTGCCGCACCGACAACCCGGCGTCAATCACCGCGCGCAAGAGTTGCTTTTGCTTGAGTTCATCGCCGACCGTGAGAATCGCGCGCGCGTGTCCCTCGCTGATCGTCTCTTCCGCGATTTCTTTTTGGATCTCTGCCGGTAACTTCAACAATCGCAACGCGTTCGCAACGGTCGTGCGATTCTTGCCGACCTTGGACGCGACCTCTTCCTGGGTCAAACCGAAATCGCCCATCAGTTGCCGATATGCGTTCGCCTCTTCGAGCGGATTCAAGTCCGCGCGCTGAATGTTCTCGACGAGCGCGAGTTCGAGCATCTCTTGCGGCGACGCGCCGCGCACAATGACCGGCACGGTCGCCAGCCCGGCGAGTTTCGCGGCTTGCCAGCGTCGCTCGCCCGCGATGAGTTGATAACGCGGTGCAAGCTCCGTCGAATCGGGCGCGGGCGTCACGATGAGCGGCTGAATCAAACCGTGCTCTTTGATCGAGTCGGACAACTCGCGCAACGCGTCGGAATCGAAACGATGACGCGGTTGCATCGGGTTCGGCACAATCGCGGCGACCTGGGCTTGGCGGACGCCGGGCGCGAGTTCGTTCGGTGTGCTCGGCGGAATTAGCGCGCCCAGCCCGCGACCGAGACCATGTTTTGTTGGAGGCATAGTTACCTCTTTGGTTTCCCTTGAGTCCGTTTAGTGGGCAATGAGGGAACTGAGGGAAATAAGGGAAATCATTTCCTTCAGTTCCCTTTGTTCTTTTCGAGGGAATGTAGGGAACGATTGGAACTTGCTTGCTCTCTCTCCAGCAGTTCCACCGTCAGCGCATCGTACGCCTGCGCGCCGCGCGATTTCGGATCGAACGAGACGAGCGGCTCGCCGTAACTCGGCGCTTCGGAGATGCGGACACTGCGCGGAATGACGGTGTGAAAAATCAACGCCGGAAAATGTTTGTTGACTTCTTCAACGACCTGCATTGCGAGGTGTGTGCGCGAATCGAACATCGTCATCGCCATGCCCGCGATTCTCAAACGCGGATTCAAACTTGCTTGCACGAGTTGAATCGTGTTGAGCAGTTGCGTCAATCCTTCGAGCGCGAGATACTCGCACTGAATCGGTACGATGACCGCGTCCGATGCAGTGAGCGCGTTAATCGTGAGCAAGCCAAGCGACGGCGGCGAATCAACAATCACGTAATCGTAACGCGAAAGAAGCGGTGCGAGCGCGCGTTCGAGCAAATGCTCGCGTCGTTCCGCGCTGACGAGTTCGATCTCCGCGCCGGCGAGCGAGGGCGACGATGGAATCAGGTCGAGGTGCAATCGCTTGGTGAGCATCACGATTTGGTCGAGCGGCGCGTCGTCCACGAGCGCGTGATAAATCGAAAACGTCGGCGCGTGCTTGTCCACGCCGAGCGACGACGTCGCGTTCGCTTGTGGGTCCATGTCCACGAGCAGGACGCGTTTCTCGCGCACGGCGAGGTACGCAGCGATGTTGATCGCGGTCGTCGTCTTGCCGACACCGCCTTTTTGGTTAGCGAAGGTGTAGATCGTTGACATTTACGATTGCCGATTTTCGATTTTCGATTTGTCTACCTACAAATTGCACAGCCAGCGTGAAATTGAAGCGACCTGTCCCTCATCATTCAGATTTGCGGCGTTGCTGAGTGTCTTGCTCTCCAACTGATCCCAGATTTCATTTGCCATCTTTTTCTCAACTGCCGCGCCGACAAAAAATGTATAAGGCGAAACACCGACTTTGGAAAATGCGGTACGAATCCGATCTAAAGCTGTTCGCGCAGTCTTCCAGTGTTCGTCTGCGCCGGCAGGATCAATCCCGCCCTTGAGTTCACCCAACGCGAGATACAATTTGGCTGAATTATATTCCGTGCCTTCCAACTTGTCGGGAGTCAGATTGAACAAACACAAATCCACATTGTTCTTGACGAGCGGAACCGTCAAGTTGTAAATCAGCGTGCGATTACCCTTCTTGCTTTGCCAACACAAGCCGCGCAAAGATAGCTCAATGTCCGAATCGTCGTCAGACATGTCAATCCATTTTCGCGTCTTGGAATCTTGCCAACGATAATGGATGCCGGCTATCGTCAAAGTTGAAATAATGGCGCGCGTGAGTTTTCTCTGTGCAATCGCTCCACCAACATTTCGCATCGAACCACCCAGCGTTTCACCACGCGTGAGGAGGAAACGAAAAACCAATTCTTCCACAAACTTGGCTCCGGCTGGTTCAAGGAAATTTTTGACTAACCCGTTGATGGCTTCTTGCTTATCTTGTGGCAACAAGTGATTAAGCGATTTGTCAGATAGACCTGCGGCAGTCAACAAACCGGCTTCGATGCCTTCCACTTGCAACAAATCAGCAGGCGTCCTGGCAACAGAAGCGGCTTCTTGGAGCGCGCGCGCTTCGGCGATATGCGGCGTCGCTCGTCGGTTTTTCTCAAGAGCCAAAGCGACAAAACCCGCGCGCGTCGCTTGGTACGTTGTTACGAGATCGTCGCTGGATTGGAGATGGTTTCGATAAGGACGCGCGGATGTTCGCTTCATAATTTTCTCCACACATACACACACTTACGTAGTGCTTCGCGTCCGTGTTCACCCATTTGTTGACTACTATTGCCTTTGCCATTCGGTAACACCAGAATGTTCTCGACGCGAAATCCAAGTTGCTCCGCGAACGCAGAAAGAATCAGGTCTACCGACACACTCGCGCCGGCATAGCGCACATTATCGTTGACCATGAAGCACAACCCACCTGATTTCAAAACCCGCGCACACTCTGCAATCACGCAAGCCATTTCATAGAAATACCCTTTGACCATGCGTGGGATACCGGTGTTGTTCAATGCGCCTGCCGCCTTTTGTCCGTCCAGGTATTTCAGAATCGCTTGCAAAAGATTCTGTTTGTCGGCAATCGCGATGGCAGTCGTCCAACGCGGGTTGATCTTGAGTAAATCTTTGGCGCGATTCTCGACCGTGCAACTGAGCATCTCTTGACGTAGTTTCACTAGACCTGGTTCGTCTGCGCCAAGCAGAGCCAGCTCCAATGCGTAGGTGCGCGTGTAGTCGTAACGATTGCAGTACGGCGGCGAAGTGAAAATCGCGTCATAGTGGTGGGCGGATAATGTGGGCAAAATCTCGAGGCATGAACCGTTATGCACACGTAGTTTGCCCTGGCTTGTCTCACGTGGGAACAACCCGGTTTGTTGTTCCGGCGCGAGGTCGGCAATGATTTCATTGATTTTCTCAGAAACGGCTCGCGCAAAACTCAAAATCTCGCCCTTGTCAAAAATCTTTTTGCCCCAACTTCGCCCCGCGCGATAATCCCAGCGCAGATATTGTCCGTCCTTGCGCGTGAAACTGATGGATTCGAGAACGCAGAGCAGCGCGAATCGCAAAACGGTTTGCACGCGCGGATTTTCTTGTTGGCAAGCCGCATGATATTTTTCAATCGCGTCTTTTGTCTCGGCAGGATACGCGCCCTTCGTTATCCGCAACTCGGGCAGATTTACTTTCTGCGACGATTGCTCCCATGGATGCAACGTTGCCCATCGTTGCAACACCGCGAAATCCTGCGCGGTAAATTCAGATTCGATCAGTTGCTTGGTCGCGATGATTTGTTGTCCGATCGGCAAGAGTTCGATTCCATCCGCGTCGAGTCCTAGCGCACTGGCGACAAACAGAGCTGTGCCGCTCCCTGCAAAGGGGTCGAGAATTCTGCCTTGAGTAATTGCGTACTTGTGAAGAAAGTACTCGACTAACGCGGCAGAGAACGCCTCTTTGTATTTGTACCAACGATACACCGGACGCGTCTTGTTGGCTTGGAAACTTACCAGAGAACGCGTCAGCGACGGCTGAACGACGAACTGGGTCTCGAAATGCTCCAACAAAATTTTATCGAGTCGTTCGATTTCATCCAACGCCGTATTCTGTTTCGGGATCAACGGTCTAGCTGTGTTGACTAGATTGAGCATCGCCAACACACTCCACTCGCGTTACTCATCGCTCGCCCTGTTCTCACTTTTCCCTAACGCCGCTAAAACTTCTGCCATCGTCGGCATCGCGCGCGCATCCTTGAACGGCGCGAGGCGGCGAAAGATTTCTGCGGCGGCAGTGTGTAACTCGCCGGGCATCCCGGCATCGTCGAGCGTCGCGGCGATCTCTTCCATCTCGCCGACCCAGCGCCACGCTTTCGCAGTCGAACGGCGTACGCGTTGCTCGGCGTTCGCGACAAAATTCGCGTCGTCCTGCGACCAGTGCGCGTACAACGCATCGCGCACACCCAGGTTTTCGGCGGTCGCGATAATCGCCGCGAGGAGCGCGTTCGTGCCTTTGTTGTACGCGGCGTAGCACATCTTGAGCGCGGACGCGTCGCCAATCCGCGAACTCAACACACGCGTTTCGAGCGGTCCCGCCGCGAAACACGCGGCGATTTCCTCTGCGCGCGCGCCGGCCAAATACAACCACGTGCTTGCCGGCTTCCACGCTGGTCCGCCGATGATGCCGCCATCTACAAACGCGATGCCCGCGCGTGCCAGCATCTCGCCGATGCGCTGCGCGCGTTGCGGCGAAATCGCGTTTGCATCCACGTACAGTCCGGCAAAACCCGCCGCCGCGACGTCAAGCGCGAGATTTTCCGCCGCGTCCGGCGGACAGACACTCACGATGATCGAGCATTCCGCGCAAAGATTCTTCAAGGTGAGCGCGTCGAGCAATCCGTACTTGTCCGCGCGCGCGCGCGTATCCGCACTGCGTCCCTCGGACGCCCAATAAACTGGATGCCCACTATTCCGCACGGACGCGGCAACGGAGATGCCCATTTCGCCGGGATGCAGAATGCCAATGCGTGTCATTTGAATCCATCCAATCTCGCCGCGACCTGTTCGCGCGTTGGAATCGTCGTCACGCTTGCACCTTCGACGCAGAACGATGCGGTCGCGTTCGAGAATCGCGCGGACTCGTACGGGTCGTTCGTTTCGTGCAGGCGAATCAAGAACGCGGCGGCGAACACATCGCCCGCGCCGGTCGGGTCTACCTCGCGCGCGGGGAAACCGGGAATCTGGCGCGACTCGCCGTTCGTGAACACGACGCAACCACGCGAACCCTGGGTCATCACTGCGATACGCGTCATCCGCACGTAATCATCCATCAACTCGAGATTGCCGTTCAAATCCTCTTCGCTCAACACGAGCACGTCCACGTGCGGTAAAATCTCCGGCGCTTCGAGCCAGGGACGCATCCGCACGCGTTTCGTTTCGTCCCACTGACGCAGCCAACCTTGCGGCGTCACGCCGACGAGTGCATGCGGAAATAATTTCGCAAAACGCGCGTCGAGTTCGCGCGCGAGCGGACCCAGGTGCACAATTGGCGTCGCGCGCCACACGTCCGGCACGTCGCTCGGTTCCATCGAATCCGCGCGGTCGAGCAAAAATTGTTGGCGATGTCCGTCGTTGTAAATGTTGTGAAAGGTCGTCGTGTGCGTGGAGGCAACTCGATGCACGTCAATGTCGCGCAAAACCGGGGGCAAAACAAAATCAGGGGCGAGACGGGTTGCGATGCCCGGCTTGCGCCCCAGATTGCGTGCGGTGATCGAACTGTAGGTCGTCGTCCCGCCGACCGTATAGCCGTTGGGCACCACGTCTTGCACGACGTGACCGATAACGAGAAAATCAATCATGTAAGTTTGCGGATTGGATCGTTGCATAGTTGAATAGTTCGAGCACAACTAACAAACTATCCAACTACACAACGAGCCAACTACTTTGGTAGAATCATCACGCGGCGATGATCGCCTTCGCCGATGCTGTGGGTTTTGACGTGCGGATGCTCGCGCAACGCGATGTGCACGATGCGCCGTTCGTTCGGCGGCATCGCTTCGAGCGTGATCGGCTGGCGATTCGATTCGACGCGCGTCGCCATGCGCTTGGCGAGTTCGCGCAGTTGCCGCTCGCGCCGCGTGCGATAGCCCTCGACATCCACCAAAAACTTGGCTTTGCCGGTCTGGGACGAGACCATCAAGCGCGCGAGGTATTCGAGATCGCGTAATGTCTCGCCGCGCCGACCGATCAACACGCTGAGGTCTTCGCCGACGATGTTCAACACGAACGCGTTTTCGTCTTCCGACGCCACGTCCGGCAGAACCTCGACCCGCGCGTCCATGCCCATCCCATCCAACAATTTTTTGAGAATCTCTTGCGCGACGGCGGAGATGTCCTGGTCGGTATAACTCTTCGCCGACGCGATGGGCGCGAGACGCACGACGGCGTCGCTGCCGATGCCAAGCAAACCGCGCGTGCCTTCGCTGACAATTTCGACATCGACCGCGTCGCGCGGTAATCCTAGTTCCGCCAGTCCTTTAGCAATCGCATCGTCAACGGACTTGGCGGAAAACTCACGCTTTGTTTCTGACATCCTTTTTTCCTTTTGCCGCGCCGGTGATGGCGGGCGCCGGTTTCGCGCCGCCGAACAAATTACCCCAGCCACTGGTCATGTACTGTTGAATGATGCCGACCACGTTGAAGACGATCCAGTACAGCGACAAGCCGATCGGGAACGACAACGAAATGTAACCGATGAAAATCGGCATCATCATTTGCATGGACTGGTTCATCTGCGCGGCTTGCGGGTCCGCCGACGGCATCGTCATCATTTTTTGCTGAACCCAGGTGCTGCCGAGTACGAGCGCCGGCACAATCAGCGTCACTGGCGCGCTCCAGTCCGGCGTGCCTGCGAGATTCAAACCCAGGAAATCGGGTTGCACGGGCACCGCCGCGGCGAGTTCCGGCATAAAGTTGTAGAGATGTTTTGCCAGGTCCATCAGTTGTTCGGGCTGTGCGCCCATCACCATCGTGATGGATTGATACAAGCCAATCATGATGGGCCACGGAATCAGCGCGGGCAAACAACCGCCCAGCGGGTTGACGCCGTTTTGTTGATACAACTTCATCTGCTCTTGCGCTAGTTTCTCTTTATCCTTGGCGTACTTTTTCTGCATCTCTTGCCATTCGGCGCTCGCCATCAGCGTCTGTTGCTTTTTGAACGCCTTTTGTTGTTGCCAGTAAAAGGGCAACGTCACCAGGCGCACGAGCAACGTAAAGAGAATGATCGCCAGACCGTAATTCTTGATGACGACATAGATAAACAATAACGTGTTCACCATCGGGTTGAACACGAACGTATTCCATATCGGGGCGAGAAAATCAAACATCCTTTGCTCCTACTTGCCAACTCTCCCTCCCCGGTTCTTGACGGGGGAGGAACGAGGTGGGGGTCATTACTTGTTCGCCGTGGGCGTGGCTAATTTGAAACTCGTCGTGTCCAACGCCCACTTGACCTGACCATCCACCGCGTTCAACGCGTACAACAACCGATCCTGCGACGCGATGTAGACGACGCCATCGCCGAGCGCCGGCGAACTCACGATGCGCGCGCCGGTCGCGCGGGTCCACTTGAGCGCGCCCGTGTTCGCATCGAGCGCGTACACTTTGAAATCATCTGCGCCAAAGTACGCGACGCCTTTCTCGATCACAATCGTCGAACGCACGCCATCGGCGGCTTTGAATTCCCATTTCTTTTCGCCGGTCGCGGCGTCGCGCGCGTACACCGTGCCGTCGAGCGCGGCAAAATAAATCACGCCATCCACCACGTTCGGATTCGACCAGACCCAGTTATTCGCGGCGAACATCCACTTTTGTTTGCCGGTCTCGACATCGAGCGCGTACATATTTTGCAAGCCGGCGACATACACCGAATTGCCGACGACGGCGGGTTTGGTCACACTGATGCCCTGGGCGTTAAATTCCCATTTCTTTGCGCCGGTCGCCGCGTCGAGCACGTACAATTTGTGATCGAGCGAGGGCGCGTATAACACATTGCCCACAAGCGTGAGGTCTGCCCACACTTCGCCGCCCGTCGCAAATTCCCATTTCTTTGCGCCGGTCGCGGCGTCGAGCGCGTAGATTTTTTTGTCGTTCGCGCCAAAGTAAACGAGATTATCCTTCACGATAGGAGACGAAACGACCGCGGCGCCAAGGTCCACTTTCCATTTCTCAGAGCCGGTCGTCGCGTCCACGGCGTAAAACTTTTTGTCGAATGCGCCAAAATAGACGACATTGTTCGCGACCGCCGGCGTCGAGTAGATCGAAACGAGGGAAGGGTCTTTGGGGAATTGCCACGGCGAGCTACCGTCCGCCGTGTTGACGGCGACGAGCTTACCGCCCATCCCGCCAACATAGATTGTGGCGCCGCTAAGCGTGGGGCTGGACCAACCGGTGACCGGCGCGCCGCCACAGCCCACCAAAAGAAACGCGGCGGCGATGAGAAGAACGACAAACCACGCCAGCCGCAAACGCGTCAAGTTTACCAAGCGAAACTCCTTCCGAACAAGTTGCAGATTTCAACCTTCAAGCGCCGCGCGCTTCAAGACTGAAATCTGAAACCTAATCGAATGGCACCGGATCGTATCCGCCCGGGTTCAAAGGATGACAGCGCGCAATGCGCCGCACCGCGAGCCAACCGCCTTTGAAAAGACCGCAATGCGAAATCGCTTCGACCGCGTACTGCGAGCAGGTCGGCACAAACCGGCAACTCGGCGGTAACAACGGCGAAAGAATCTTTTGGTAAAGTCGAATTGGAATGAGTGCGAGATGTTTCACAACAAAAAACCTTGCGAAGGTTTAATCACGCTTAGGCAAACCCGCGCGCTGAATCAGTGTTTCGATTGCCGTGTCCAGCTCGTTGAATGTGGCGCGCACGACCCCGGTGCGGGCAATCACGATGATGTCATAGCCGGACGCGATTTGCGTCAGCCGATGACGCATCGCTTCACGCAACCGGCGTTTGGCGCGATTACGCGCGACGGCGTTCCCCAGTTTCTTCCCAGCGACAAAACCAAAACGATTGATCGAAAGCGAGTTCGTGCGGATGCGTAGAATTACCAGTGGATGCGACCATGACTTGCCGCCGTCCCACGCGCGCTGGAAATCTTCACCGCGGCGCAGACTGAACGCGCGCTTCATGGGCTAGCTCATTATCGGATGAAGGACGAGGGATGAAGGAGGAAATCACACGTGCCCTTGCTGGGGCTTTTTCATCCTTCATCCTTTATCCTTCCGCCTTTACTTTTGCTTCAAGCCACTGCGGGTATGCGTGACCGTCAAACGTTTGCGCCCGCGCGCGCGTCGCGCGGAAATCACTTTGCGTCCGCCCTTGGTTTGCATTTTGGAGCGGAAGCCGTGCGTGCGCATTCGTTTGAGCCGTTTAGGTTGATACGTTCGTTTCACAATCACTCCTTGTTCTGTAAGATAGCGCGGCGCATTATACCTAGAAACGGACAAATGAGCAAATAACCGAACGAAAAATTGCCGCTTGACAATTCGTTCGAGTTATAGTAGGATTGTGTTTGGGAACGTTCCCATAAATTCGCCCCGTCGTTTCACGACGGAGTACGTTGAGCAGTGATGCCATGGAATACACTCGCGGATGAGTAGCCCTAAAAACCAACCTACCCGACCGACCATCATTCACGTCGCACGCGCGGCAGGCGTTTCCAAATCCACCGTGTCGCGCGTCCTCCAGGGCGACGCGGCGTCCGTCAAAGCGGAAACGCGCCAAGCGGTTACGCGCGCGATCCACAAACTGGGCTACGAGCACAACGCCATCGCGAGTAGTCTTCGCACCGCGCGCACGAATACGGTCATGCTGATCGCCCCCGACATCGCCAATCCCTTCTGGTCCGAAGTGACACGTGGTTTGCAAGACACGATGGAGCACGCCGGTTATTCCGTCGTCGTCGGCAACGGCGACTGGGACCCGCATCGCGAAAATCAGTTTCTCAAAACCGCGCGCCGCAATCGCTTCGATGGGGTCGCGATCAATCCGACGACGATTCACTGCCGCGAACTGCGCGCGACGGGCATCCCCACCGTGATCCTGGGTATTCGCGATGGCTTTCCCCAAATTGATATGGTCGGCTCCGATAGTTATCGCGGCACGCTCGATGCGCTGACCTACCTGTATCAAAAGGGACATCGCCGCATCGGTTTTATTCACGGTCGCTACGATACCGATCCGGGACACGCGCGGTATCAGGCGTACACGGATTTTGTCAAACAACACAACCTGCGTCTCGATCCAACCTTCATCGTTCAAGTTCCCTTCGATCGCGCCGGCGGCGAACGCGGCATGCAAACCTTGCTGAGTTTGCCGAAACCGCCGACCGCGGTCTTCGCCTCGAACGATATTCTCGCGATTGCCGCGATGCAACGCGCCGCGCAACTCGACGTCAAGATTCCGGCGGATATTTCGATCATCGGCATGGACGATATTTATCCGGCTTCGATGATGACGCCGCCGTTGACAACGATGGCGAAGCAAAAGTACGAGATCGGGTGCCAAGCCGCGCAATTTCTGATCGAACGGATCGCGGGCAACGCGCCGCGCGAAGGACGCCGGTGCGTTCTGCCGTGCACGCTCATCGAGCGCGGTACGGTCGCGCCGCTGCATACGTAAATTTTTTTCGATATTCTTGGGAACGTTCCCGCAAATTATCGGCTAGAGGCAATGTATGCTTACACGCGCTGAACTGATCGCGAATCGAAAATGGTGTACGGAAAAATCCTTGGGCGGTCTCATCGGCTTGGCGGTCGGCGATGCGCTCGGCGACCTGGGGCGCCGCGACGATTATCGCAAACGCTATGGCATCGTGACGAATCTGTACGCGGACGCGAAAAGCACGGACGACACCGAGTTCGCCTTGCTCACCGCGCGCACGCTACTCGATTGTCGCGGCGACTTGACGACCGCGGCGGTGGTCACGGCGTGGCAGCGTTACATCATTGATAACGGCGGCGTGTTCGAGCGCGGCGGCATGCCGCAGTACGGCGCGGTCGCCAATCTGAAACGCGGCGCGTTGCCGCCCCTCTCAGGTCAAGACAATGTGGCGAATTACGATGACGGCGCGGCGATGCGCGTTGCGCCGATCGGCATCGTCTGCGCGGGCGATGTGAAACGCGCCGTCGCGTTCGCCGAGACGGACGCGCAGATCAGTCATTCCGCCGATGGCATCTGGGCGGCGCAAGCCGTCGCCGCGAGCGTCGCCGTCGCAATGGTCAACGCCTCGGTCGAAGAAATTGTCGCGACCGGCATCGCGCAAATTCCGGCAGACAGCTGGCTGGGTCGCGCGACGGCGCGCGCGATGAAAATTTGCGACGAAGAAAAAACGATTGAGAATGCGTGGGAGCGTTTGCACACCGAGTTGTGGACGCCCTCGCATTCCGCGAGCGCCGAAGCGATTCCGCAAATCTACGCGCTCTTTCGGTTGACCCAGGGTGATTTCAAACGTGGCATGTTCTGGGCGTGCAACTTTGGTCGCGATGCGGACACGCTCGGCGCGGTCATCGGCGCACTGTGCGGCGCACTTCACGGCATCGGCATCATCCCGGAAAAATGGATCGCCTCCGTTCGTCGTCCCGCCGGCGTGTGCCTCAAATTTACCGCGCACGAAGATATCGTTTCGCTGGCTGAACAATTGGCAGAATTGATTCATTGAAAACGGAAAGGAGGAATCGCGAACCTAGAAATTTTTCGCATCGCCACGCGTTCAAATAATGATTACCCACTCTCGAGGAGGAGAAAAAATGTCTGACCAAATTTTATCGCGCCGCGAATTTTTGCGCGCGAGTGTTCTCACCGCCGCCGGTCTGGTTGCCGCGTCCTGCGCGCCGACGCCAACGGCGACCCCAGTGCCGCCCACCGCTGTACCGGCGGTAAAACCAACTGATGTGCCCAAGCCCGCGGCGACTGCCGCTCCGCCGCCTACCACTGCGCCCACCGCGATTCCCGCCACGGCGGTTCCGCCCACCGCGCGTCCCGTGACAACGATTGATTGGTGGACTGTTGCCGGCGCGGATGTTGGCAATCAAGCCGATCAAGAAGCTCTCGCCGCAGAATTCGCGAAAAGCCCCGCCGCATCCTGGGTCAAAATGAAACAGACCTTTTTGCCGGATGATGGCTTTTCGGAAAAGATGAACACCGTGCTCGGCACCGGTTCCGGCGTTCCCGATGTGACGACGTTCTGGGATGCCGGCTGGTTCCCGCAGGCGACCGATCTGCGCGAGTACATCGCGCGCGACAAAGTGGACATCACCATGTACTCCAAGGTTCACTTTGATTCGCGTTGCCGCTTTGGCGACAAGATCATCGGCATGCCCATCGGCGTTGGCGCGACGATGTACTTTTACAACACCGCGTTGTTCGACGAAAAAAACATCAAGTACCCCGAGTGGGGTTACACGATGGAGCAGTTCCTGAACGATGCCGTCAAGATCACGAATCGCGACAAGAAGATTTTTGGCGCGACGATGCAGACGCGTATCTGGCGCGCGGAAATGTTCGCGTTCGGCGCGCGCCCGTTCAGCGAAGATGGCAAGACCGTCGCGGGTTACATGAACGGACCGAAAGCCGTCAAGGCATACGAGTTCTTTTACGATCTCGCGCAATCGGGCGCTGTTCCCACTGCCGCCGAATTCCAGGTCTTGCAAACCGCCGGCACCGGTCCGCTCGATCTGTTCAACACCGGGCGTCTCGGTTTCGCGCCGCTCAACAACGGACAATTCTTGCTCGTGGACAAAGCCGGCGTCAAGTTCGGGCTTGTGCACAATCCTACGGTCGCCGGTGAAGACGTCATCACCAATGGCTGGACACTCCAAATCGGTATCCCGAACGCAAGCAAGAACAAGGATGCCGCGTGGGAGTACTTGAAATGGTTTACCGGCGAGCCAGGACAAAAATTCTTGATGAACCGCAACAACGGGTTCACGCCGACGATTCCCGCGCTGTGGAAGAGCCACCCCGCCGCGAATGACAAACGCGTCCAATTCTTCTTCAAGATTCTCGAGACGAAACAAGTCTGGGAATTCTCCGGGCGCTTCCCGTACTTTAGCAAGGTCACGCGTTTGAACCAGGATCTGTACGATCAGATTTACCTGGGCAAGATCAAGCGCAGTGAAATCCAGGGCGCGCTGGACAAAGCCGTGCCCGAGGCGCAAAAGATCGTGGACGACGAACGCAAGAAACTTGGTTTGTCGTAGTGCTCTGGATGTTGGAAATTGGAGGTTGGAGGTTGGATGCGATTACCATCTACTTCCAACTTCCAACCTCCAACCTCCAACTTCTAATTTCCACCTATGAACATCAAACGCCCGGTTATACGCGAAGCGATTGAAGGATACATTGGCATCAGCCCCTGGTTGATCGGCTTTCTCGTGTTCACCCTGGGTCCAATGCTCGCTTCGCTTTATTTCGGATTTACGAACTGGCGCATCACGACCGAGCCGCGATGGGTCGGCTTGGACAACTA
This sequence comes from Chloroflexota bacterium, assembly GCA_016219275.1. NCBI lineage: Bacteria > Bacillati > Chloroflexota > Chloroflexota bacterium. The sequence continues at coordinate 8,575 of JACRBM010000060.1, read as the reverse complement.
CATCGAGATGTTCACCGGCGACCGCGATTTTTACCAGGCGCTGCGCGTGACGTTCACGTACGTCATCATCGCGTTGCCGCTGAATCTCATCTTTGGTCTCGCGCTCTCGCTGTTACTCAATCACAAGTTGCCGGGCATCGGCATCTTTCGCACCGTGTTTTATCTGCCGACGGTTTTGTCCGGCGTCGCGGTGGCGCTGATGTGGATGTGGTTGCTCAATCCCGATTACGGTGTGGTCAATTCGATTCTAGGAGCCGTCGGCATCCCCGGACCCAAATGGTTTTTCGATCCGGACACCGCGCTGTTGAGTATCGTCTTGATGAACTTGTGGCGCGTCGGCGGCAGCGCGATCATTTATCTCGCTGGCTTGCAAAACATTCCGCCGCATTTGTACGAAGCCGCCGAAATGGACGGCGCGGGGATCTGGTCGAAATTGTGGAATGTGACGATTCCGATGCTGACGCCGACGCTATTCTTTCAACTCGTGATGGAAGCGATTGACGCGTTCCAGGTGTTCACCGCCGCGTACATCATCACGGACGGCGGACCGATGCGCTCGACCTTGTTCTACATGCTCTACATGTTCCGCACCGCGTTCACCGATTTCGAAATGGGGTACGCGTCCGCGCTCGCGTGGGTGCTCGGCATCATCATTTTGATTTTCACCGCGCTCGTGTTCAAGAGTTCGCCCTTGTGGGTGTACTACGAATCGGAAGCGAAGAGGTAGACGATGGCAACGCTTGCGGCATCTCGTCAATCGCGCGCGCGCTTTTTCTCGTCGCAGATGTTGGCGCGGCGCGCCAATTCGATCCTCGTTTTCCTGACCTTGTTGTTCCTCGCCGTCGTCGTCATCGGCATCCCGGTCGGATGGGTGTTTCTCACGGCGCTCAAAGACGCCAAGCAAATTTTCGCATGGCCCCCCAACATTTTTCCAGATCCGATTCGCTGGGACAATTACACCGGCGTGATCGAAAGTCTGCCGTTTCTGCGCTTTGCCGCCAACACGTTGTTCATCGCGGTGATGAACATTATCGGACGCGTCTTGTCGTGCAGTCTCGTCGCGTTCACGTTCGCGCGGCTGCGTTTCCCCGGTCGTGATTTTCTTTTTATGCTCCTGCTCTCGACGATGATGATTCCGCACCAGGTCACGCTCATCCCCACGTTCGCACTGTTTCAAAAACTGGGTTGGGTCGGCACGTACTTGCCGCTGATCGTTCCCTCGTTTTTCGGCGACGCGTTCTTCATTTTCCTGATGCGCCAGTACATTATGACGCTGCCGCGCGATCTCGACGAAGCCGCGCGCATTGACGGCGCGACGACCTGGGATATTTTCGCGCGCATCATCATGCCGCTCTGCATTCCGCCGATGGTGTTGATCACGGTGCTGACGTTCTTGTGGAAATGGAACGACTTTTTGAATCCGCTGATCTACATCAGCAACTATGATGATTACACGATTCAACTTGGCTTGAACATGCTCAAGGGACGTTTCAATATCCAGTGGGGCATGATTATGGCGGGGTCGCTCCTCGCTATGTCGCCGTGCGTCATCATTTATTTCTTGACGCAAAAGTACTTGATCGGCGGACTCGCGAATGTGGGAATTAAAGGATGAAAGATGAAAGATGACAAAAGTGAAGAACGCGAATCGGATTTCATCTTTCATCTTTCATCTTTCATCTTTTGGGTTATTACTGACGGCGTGCGCCCAATCTCCGTCGTTCACTCCTCGCCGCGCGTTCACCGCCGCGCTGCTCGATAATCGCATCTACGCCATTGGCGGATGGAACGGGCAGGCGACGCAACTCAATGTGGTCGAATCACTCGATCCGCAAACGCTTCAAGCGCAGTCTGCTCCAGAGTTGAACATCGCGCGCAGTCAGCACGCGAGCGTCGTCGCCGACAACGCGATCTGGGTCATTGGCGGGTGGAGCGCAGACCGCGGACTCGTTTCCGCGGTCGAGGTTTTTTCGCCAACCAAAAACTCTTGGCGCATCGGAACGCACTTGCCGACGCCGCGACGTGAACCCGCCGCGGCGTTGTTGGGTCGGCGTATCATCGTCGCGGGTGGATTCAACGGTGTGAACGACGGCGAGATTGACGGCTATCTCGATGTGGTCGAAGCGTACGATCTTGACACCCAGGCATGGCAACGCCTCGCGCGATTGCATGTCCCTCGACGTGGCTTGACGATGGCGGCGGTCGAAAATCAGCTCTACGCCATTGGCGGATACGTTGCGGGCGACGGTTATCTCAACACAGTCGAACGTTATGACCCAACCCAGGACGCGTGGCAGACGCTCGATTGGAAAATCGTCGCGCGCACCTGGACGGCAACCGTCGTCGCCGAATATTCCATCGTGATTCTCGGCGGATACAATCGTGACGGATTCCTGGGTCTCGTCGAGCGCATTGATCCGCGCACTGGACGAACCTGCAATCCATCGCCGATGCGTTTTCCGCGATCCTGGTTTGCGGCTGTGCCGTTTGGCAATCGCGTGCTCACCCTCGGCGGCGAAGAGGCGGATCGTATTGGCAACACGATTGAGTGGATTGAGCTTGGATGCGTGAAACGTGAATAACCAATTACCATTTACGAATTTTGAATCACGAATTCCCGGTTTTATTTGCCGCGCCCAGGGCGCGCTCTTCGGCGTCGCGATTGGCGATGCGATGGGCGCGCCAGTCGAAGGACGCAGCGCCGCCGAAATTCGCGCGCAGTTCGGACGCATTACCGGCTTTGTGAGCGATGCCGCCGTCGGTACGGACGACACCGATTTTACATTGTTCAACGCGTACTTGCTGATCCAACATGGCGCGAGCATCACACCCGACCAGGTTGAAGCCGAGTGGCGCGACAAACTGCTTGCGCCGAACCGCGCGTATCGTCCCGGCGGTTTCAGTGATGTCATCTCGACGCGCAATCTCGCGGCGGGATTACACGCGCCGCACTCCGGCGCGTTCAATCAACAAATGTGGAGCGATGGCGTTGCGATGGCGATCAGTCCTGCCGGAATTATCGCGGCGGGCAAGCCGGAACTTGCCGCGCGACTCGCGACGACGCTCGGCGGTGTGTCGAATGGACGCGATGGAATTTTCGCCGCGCAAGCCGTCGCCGCCGCGATCAGTGTCGCGATGATCGGCGCATCGCCGGATGAAATGTTGCGCGCCGCGCTCGATGCCGTGCCAGAAAATTCGTGGACGCATCGCGCGCTGGAGCGCGCCGCGCGGGTCGCGCAAAATTTGCCGGACGATCTCGACGCCGCACTCGAAAAATTGAGCGACGAGTTGGTCGTGTCGTGGTGGCACTGGGCAGACCTCGTGACCGAAGCGGCGCCACTCGCGTTCGGCGCGTTCCTCGCGACGCGTGGCGATTTGCGTCGCGCGATTCCGGCGGGTGTGATGCTGGGGCGCGATGCAGACACGATTGGCGCAATCGTCGGCTCGCTCGCCGGCGCGTACAGCGGACGCGACGCGATTCCAAACGAATGGCTCGCGCGCGCAACCGTCGCGCCCGGCAAGTGCATCGGTTTCGTCGCGGGCATGAACATCGAGCAGGTCGCGGAACAACTTGTGGGGCAAATTTCCAATTTGCCGACCATAACGGGGCAAATTGGAAATTTGCCCCACGCGGATGAAACACAATGAACAATTCTGCCAGTGCCGGCGCGCGCGGCGCAGATGTTCGCTCCGATTGCTGGGTTCTGGTCGAGAAATCGGGTGCGCCGACAATTCAAATCAAAAGCAAGGTCGCCGCGCTCTACGGCGATTCGATTCGCGCGTTGATCGGATCAACGCTTGCCGCGCTCGACGCATCCGATTTGTCGGTGACGTTGGAGGACAGCGGCGGATTGCCATTCACACTGATGGCGCGCCTCGAAGCGGCGGTGAAACGTTTGCGCCCGGACACTTCGTCCGTGTGCCTACCTGACCTCAACCCCGCCGCGCAGTACTCGATTGCGCGCGAACGCTTGCGGCGCACGCGTTTGTACCTCCCCGGCAATACGCCGAAATTTTTCGTCAATGCCGGTTTGCACAAACCCGACGCGATCATTCTCGATCTCGAAGATGCGGTCTCGCCGGACGAAAAAGACGCGGCGCAAATTCTCGTTCGCAACGCGTTGCGCGCAGTGGATTTTTACGGCGCAGAAAAAATGGTGCGCGTCAATCAACTGCCGCGGGGACTCGACGATGTACGCGCGCTCATTCCGCACGGCGTCCACACGTTTTTGATTTCCAAAGTTGAAAGCGCGGATGAAATGCACGCGGTGGAATCTGTCATTGCGAGCCGCGAAGCGGCGAAGCAATCTCCAGATTTGGACGTTGGACGTTGGACGTTGGACGTTGGAAATGATGCATCAAGCCAAACTATCCGACCTCCAATCTCTAATTTCCAATTTCCAATCTCCAACCTCCAACCTCCATTTCTGATTCCGATCATCGAAAGCGCGCGCGGTGTTCTGCGGGCGTTCGAGATCGCCAGCGCATCGCCGCGCGTCATCGCACTGGGGCTGGGTCTGGAAGATTACACCAAAGACATTGGCGCGGAACGCTCCGCCGAGGGGCGCGAGAGTTTGTGGGCGCGCAGTCAAATCGTCAACGCGGCGCGCGCGGCTGGCGTCACACCGCTCGGCTCGGTGTTCAGCGATGTCGCGGACGAAACTGGGTTGCGCGCGTTCGTGAACGATGCGCGCGCGATGGGATTCGAGGGCATCGGCTGTTTGCATCCGCGCCAAGTGCCAGTTGCTCATCACGCGTTTGCGCCGACGCCGGACGAGATCGAAAACGCGTGTCGCATCGCGATCGCGTTCAAGCAAGCGCGCGCGTTGGGACTGGGTGTCGTCGCGCTGAACAACAAGATGATTGACGCGCCGGTCGTCGCGCGCGCACAGCGCACGATTCGCCTCGCGCGGGCGATGGAGTGCTTGCCTGCCGAGTGGGAACCGCGTGTGCGCGATATCGAATAAAATGGAATAGGACGCGGATGTACGCGGATTTTTATTTTTATCTGCGTCCATCCGCGTCCAATTTGAGGATTGATGATGCAACAGATTGAAAACGCCGCTGGGAGAATGGCGCCAACCCAGGTCAATGGGCGCGCGGTTGTGTCGTATCAAGGCGTCGGTAAATTTATTCCGCAAGGTCGCCATGCCGCGCCGCCGATTCGCGCGTGCGCGCAGTACGCGCCGGACGGCAACAAGGTCGCACCGAGTTTGATCGAAGCGTTGCGCCGCGCGGGTTTGCGCGATGGGATGACGATTTCATCGCATCACCATTTTCGCGATGGCGATTTGTTGATGGCGCAAGTGTTCGCGTCCGCAAAAGAGCTGGGTGTGCGCGATCTCGTGTGGTTGCCGACCGCGGTTTTTCCATCCCAGGAACCTCTGCTCGCGCATCTCGATAGCGGATTGATTCATCACATCGAAGGTAGTTTGAACGGACCAATCGGTCGTTACGCATCGCTCGGCAAAATGCGCGGCACGGGCGTTCTGCGTTCGCACGGCAGTCGCTATCGCGCGATCCAGGACGGCGATGTGCGCGTGGACATCGCGATCATCGCCGCGCCCGCCGCCGATGCGTTCGGCGATTGTTCCGGCGTCGGCGGACGCGCGGCGTGCGGTCCGCTCGGATTCGCGCTCGCCGATGCACAGTACGCCGATCATGTGATTGTGGTGACGGATACGCTCGTGCCGTTTCCGTGCGTGCCCTGGCACATCCAAGGCAATTACGTGGATCAAGTCGTCGTCGTGGATCAGATCGGCGATCCGGCGAGAATCGTTTCGGGGACAACCCAGGTTACAAAATCGCCGGATCATTTGTTGATCGCCGAGTACGCCGCGCGATTCGTGCGCGATGCCGGGATCATGCGCGATGGTTTTTCGTTCCAAGCCGGCGCGGGCGGCACGAGTCTCGCGTTCACAATTTTTCTCGGCGCGATGATGCGCGACGCCAAGATCAAGGCGCGATTTATTCGCGGCGGCTCGACGCGTTACCTGGTCGAATTGCTCGAGCAAGGTCTGTGCGATTACATTCTCGACGGGCAGAGTTTCGATCTCGACGGCGTGCGCTCGCTGCGCGACAATCCGCGCCACTTGCCGACGAGTCCGTTCACGAGTTACAATTATCATGGCAAGGGCAATTTCGCATCGCTGCTCGATTGCGTCGTGCTGGGCGCGACCGAGATTGATTTGGATTTCAACGCGAACGTCGTGTCACATTCGGATGGATATTTATTGCACGGCATCGGCGGCTGGCAAGACGCGTTGTTCGCGCGTTGCACGATCCTCACCGCGCCCTCGTTCCGTGACCGCATCCCAGTCATTCGCGATCAACTTACAACGCTATGCGGTCCCGGCGAATTGATTGACGTTGTTGTCACCGAGCGCGGCATCGCGATCAATCCGCGTCGCCAGGATTTGTTCGATGCGTTGCGCGGAACAAAATTACCTCTCCGCACGCTCGCCGAATTGAAAGCCGAAGCGGAATCAATCTGCGGCGGCGCGCCGCAACCCGCGCGCGTGGGCGAGCAAACCATCGCGGTTGTGACCTGGGTTGATGGCACGATCATGGACAGCGTCAAACAAGTCGTCGTGTAGGGGCGAGGCATTTGCGTAATGGCACTCGCTTGAGAAATCGTCTGGCAAATGCCTCGCCCCTACCAGGTATTCTAATGAACCCATCTCTTTTTGAAAAATCCTACGGCGCACTCCTGGGTCTCGCGTACGGCGATGCGATTTCCTTTCCCGCGCTCTTTCATCGCACGCATCAATTCGTCGAGCGGCGACGCGAATTCTTGTGGCGCACGAATCGCGATTCCGCGCGCAACCGCATCCTGCGTTTGACAATGCCGTTCACGCATCGCAACGCGCTGGAAACGCTCGAACCATTTCCAACCGACGACACCGAGTACGCCGTGTTCACCGCGCAAACGTTGTTGCACGCGCGCGACATTTCTGCTGCGACATTTTCTGCTGCGTGGCGCGAACGCATCGTGCCGATGGCGGATCGCGTGCTCACTGGTTTTTCCGAACGCGCGGCAATCGAAAATTTCAAGCGTGGACTCGAACCCCCGGCGACGGGCAACGACAATCCCCAGCATTACGACGATTCTGCGGTTGCGCGCGCCGTACCGATTGGCTTGCTCTGCGCCGGCAATCCCGAACGCGCCGCGCAGATCGCGCAATGGGATGCTCAAGTGACGAATGCGGAAGATGGCATCTCTGCCGCGCGCGCAATGGCAGTCGCCATCGCGTTGCTCGCGTCCGGTGAAAATATCAGCGACGCGTTGACGCGTGCGCGTGCGGAAGTTCCGACAGACTCGTGGCTCGCGCGCGGCGATCAACTCGCGCGCGAGGGTGCACGCGACGCGTCGAGTCCGCAAGATTTGCTGCTTGCGTTGACCAAGCGTGTCATCAACACGGTGTACTCGTACGGCAACGCCGCGCCGGAAACTTTGCCCGCCGCATTCGCGATAATCGAAGTGTGGCGCGGCGATTTGCAGAGCGCGGTGCTGCTCGCGAACGCGATTCCGAAATCGGCGGATTCACTCCCCGCGATGGTCGGCGCGTTGTGCGGCGCGCATCAAGGCGTCAGCGCGATCAGCGAAACGTGGCGCGCACAGTTGAACGTGTGTCGCGGCTTGTGTTTGCCATTCGTTGCCGGCGCGCGGCTCGATGAATTGGCGCGCGCGTTGATGTAGGGGCGACCCGTGTGGTCGCCCGTATGGGCGCGCACGAGGCGCGCCCCTACAAATCGAAATGACTCTACAATCTAAAACACTCGAAACGCAAATCACCAAAAGGGTCCGACTCAATTATCTTTTGCATTTGCCGCCGGACTATGATCCTGCCAAACAATTTCCACTGATTTTCTTTTTGCACGGGCGCGACGAACGCGGCGATGACGTGGAAATTTTGAAACGGCACGGCATTCCCAAATTGATTGGTGAGCAACCGGATTTTCCGTTCATCGTCGTTTCGCCGCAATGCCCGGCGGATTCCGATTGGTCAGTCGAGATGGATGGCTTGATCGCGTTGCTCGATCACATCACGACGAATCTCGCGGTGGATGAATCGCGTGTGTATCTCACCGGCTTGAGCATGGGTGGGCGCGGCGCGTACCAGCTCGCTGCACTGCAACCGCATCGTTTTGCCGCGCTCGCGCCGATCTGCGGTCCGCGCCCGGATGTAATGCGGCGCGCCGAACGAATGCGCGCGTTGATTCATTTGCCGATTTGGATTTTTCACGGCGCGCTTGATTCGATCGTATCGGTGGACGAATCTATCAAAATGGCGGATGAACTGAAATCACTCGGCGGCGATGTGCGACTGACGATTTATCCGGACGCGAAACACGATGCGTGGACACGCACGTACGGGAATCCGGAATTGTACGAATGGATGATGGCGCACAAAAATTTTGGACGCAGATAAACGACACTGTAGCACCGTTACTGATACGTCGGAAATTTTACCGCCGAGGCGCGGAGCACGCTGAGAACGCAGAGTTCTTTTGATTTTTCTCTGCGCCCTCTGCGTCTCGGCGGTAAACACCAAATTCGCAGTAGCAATGCTAC